>JBILMC010000201.1:0-2886 GCA_044375755.1 Chitinophagaceae bacterium | reverse complement strand
GATTGACGTGTACTATCCATAAAAAAAAGCTGCTCTTCTCCCGCATTGAGATTACGAACAAAAAAATAATCATCGGTTACTACCCCTATTCGATCAGCCGCATTAGTAATAAATGCAAAATGATTCTTACTATGTGGATCAAGCAGATCTCTTCCCAGCGTTCTGTTTTGATAAGTGCGATGTAATAAACCTGCCACTGTAGGCATCACATCAATTTGGGACACCACTTCTTTTCTATGTTGAGGCGCTAATAAGCTAGGCGCATAAAAAAGTAGTGGCACATGCTGATCGGTTAGCCGTTGAGTAGTCCAAATGGAGGGATAAACTGCATTTGCATTCCCGGCAACACCATGATCACCTATTAGCACAAATATCGTATTGGCAAAATAATCTGAGCGAGAGGCCTTGTCAAAAAATGTTCGGAAACAATAATCTGTGTAACGAAAGGCATTGTATTCATCGACAGATTCAAACCCGTATTTTTCTAATATCACCTGATCAACCGTGTCTCTTTTAAATGCACTATCAGAGGGAGGAATGGATCGCTGAAAAGGACGGTGATTCCCAGAAGTTTGGATATAAGCAAAAAAAGGGGCCTTCGTATTATTAAAAATAGAATGCGCCTCTAATAATAAATCCTTATCACTGATTCCCCAAACATTAATAGGCGGAATGGAAGGGCGTTGCCCGGTATGCATTTGTAAACCTTCAATATTTTGAAGCACCCCTTCGAAATTATTGAACTCCGCATCGCCTCCCAGAAAATAGTGCTTTTCGTATCCTTCTAAATTATTGATAAGCGTGTATTGGTTTAGCGCTTTTGGGTTGCGGCTTGAAAACTTGAATAATTGTGCATCAGGTATTCCTGTTAAAATGGCAAATAAGGCACGTGCCGTTGAAAAGGTAGGAGCAAAACAGCGTTCAAAAAAAACACCCCTCTGGGAAAGTGAATCAAAATAGGGAGTAGTATTAAGTGGATTTCCACTCATGCTGCTTTTATACATACTGAATGACTCACACTGCACAATAACAATATTAGGGCTACTTTCTACTGCTGTGCTACGAGGACCGATGGTTCGGTGAAATTGCATTCGATCAGTTTCAGTCCATCCCATCCAATTAGCAAGTACCGGATAAAGCGCTCGAGCCCTATCCTCATTATAACTAGGTTGTCTGAGACTGAGGGTTGCAGCAAAATTTTGAAGTGGATTGATAGCCAAATAGGATAGAAAACTTTGCTGAAATCGAAAACTATCACTCCGTTTTAAAGGGCTACTAGTTACAGATCCATGTATGAGGAACAGAAGCACCAGTACAGAAACTAAAAAATAACTGGGGCGATGCGGAATACCTAAACCATCGGTTTGGTTGATCACCTGCCAGTGACTTTTATGATACATCCAACGAAAAAATAATACGGCAACGCCTAACCCAAGTAACATCCAGAGTAAAGGATACGTTTGCCAAATCATTTTTAGAGAAATAGTAAAATCTTCTGCAAAATTCATTGCACCAGCATCCAGCGGTGTCTGGTTGTAGGCAAAACTTCCAAAACCAGCAGAAAAAAAGAAGAAAATCAACAGTGTCAATATGGCGAGATAGAGCGTCCAAAATTTTTTATTCCGTTCGGAATAAAATGGAGATAATGACGGTAAAATGCTCAATAAAACAATTGGCAATAGCACAATCGCAATCCATCGCATGTCATAGCGTAGTCCAAGCCAAAAAGCGGGTATCGCCTGAGAAAGATCAATACCCGAAGGTCTAAAGGAGAAAAAGGTAATCAGCCTAAACAAGGTAAATATCAAAATAAAAATACCCAGCAGGTTGATCACCCAAATCAATGTTTTAGGAATGCGAATTCGACCAGATAACATTTAACAAAGAAACGACATCTGCAACAGACAAGGCTTTACTACTTTTGTAGGGTGTCAATCGAGTTGCAATCAATCATAAGCTCCTTCCAAGCAGCAGACAAATGGGTGTTATCCTTAATCAATAAAGAGGGATCTAACTCTTTTTTCGATTGGTTATTACCATATTGGAGAACCCCCACTTTTTGGGCTCCTGCCTATCTACTTTTACTTTTATTTGTTGGTTATCGATTAAAAAAAAAGACACTGTGGTGGGTCTTTTTTTTCATTGCAACCGTTAGTCTGGTAGACTTCACTGGTAATCAACTAATCAAACAAACCATTCAACGAGTAAGACCCTGTAATGACCCCACTTTGCTGGGTGAAATTATACTGCGAATCCCCCACTGCGGAGCTGGGTATAGTTTCATCTCCAATCATGCCGCCAATCATTTTGCTATGGCAACTTTTATTTTCATAACACTAAGTAGTTATTTGGGGAAATGGGGCTATCTATTGTTTTTCTGGGCTTTTTCGGTCGGGTATTCACAAATTTATGTAGGGGTTCACTACCCTGCAGATGTTCTGGCCGGTTCCATTTTTGGACTTTTGGTTGGATGGCTATTTGCACGTCAATACAACAAACAGCATCGAATCACTAACTTCGAACCTGTAACCAGAACGCCACACTAATGGACCTATTTATTTTAGGATTGCTCATTTTACTCAATGGGCTTTTTTCACTTTCTGAAATTGCGTTGGTCTCTGCCCGAAAAGCACGTTTGGAACACCTGGCAGAAAAAGGCAATAAACGAGCACAGATTGCATTAGAACTCTCCAATCATCCTGAATTTTTTCTATCAGCTGTTCAAATCGGAATCACGTTAATTTCGATATTAACCGGAGTTTACTCCGGAGAAAAATTCAGTGCAAATCTTCTGCCTTACTTAACAGGATTTGGGCTTAAACCAGAGTTAGCAGAAACATTATCGACCATACTAATTGTAATTTTCGTCACTTTCCTTTCCATCAT
>JBILMC010000024.1:0-11250 GCA_044375755.1 Chitinophagaceae bacterium | reverse complement strand
AGGTAGAAAACGCAAAGGGCTGTCCATTGATTGTAGTAGCCGTTAATTCATAAAAAGAAAGAGGCGGATTTTGAGGACTGTGCTCAATAAAGCGATTATTCTTATTTGCCGCTCCAGTAAGCCACAACAGGGCAGGATAAAATTTTTTAAGTAGTTGCTGTCGCAAACTCATAGACCGATTATTTCTTGTTGCAAAGAAAAAAAGGACAACACTTAGAATCGCTCCTATTAGAACTGCAATTTTGAATGTAGACCGCTTGTTCATCCAATTAACTTTTTTAACAGATTTAATTTCCCCTTAAAAGGAGGGTACTTGATCGCAGGATCCGGCCAGGTAGGTGTTCGTAAAACACTTTTTTGATGACTGAATGTATCAAACGAGTACTTACCATGATAAGCGCCCACCCCACTGGTTCCACGTCCTCCAAAAGGAAGTCGATGATTTAACAAGTGAAAAATTGAATTGTTGACACAGGCACCACCAGCTGGCACTTGTTGCAACCATGCTTTTTCTTGGGCGCGATTTTCGGTATAGACATAAAACGCCAATGGATTCGGATTACGTGCAATGATTGACTTAGCTTCTTCAAAACTGTTATAAGACAGAACAGGTAACAATGGACCAAAAATTTCCTGTTGCATGATAGGAGAATCAATTGCTACCTCTGTCAATAAGGTGGGCTCAATATAAAGCTGCTCGCGATCATAATGCCCTCCGTGATAAATAGAGCCATCTTTTAAATAGCTAACCAAACGATCAAACTGTTTGCTGTTGATGATTCGACCATAATGACCACAGGTAGCAGGGTTCTCGGTAAAAAAGTTCAGAATTACTTTTTTTAATTCCTGTAAAAAAGAATCGCGTATTGAAGCATGTACCAAGATATAATCTGGCGCCACACAAATTTGACCAGCGTTATTCCATTTAGCTAATGCAATTCGCTTGGCCGCCACTTTGACTGATGCATCTGCCTCCACTACACAAGGACTTTTCCCTCCTAATTCTAAGGTAACAGGTGTAAGTTGGTCTGCAGCCATTTTATAAATGACACGACCCACTGTAGTGCTTCCCGTATAAAAAATATGATCAAATCGGAATGATTCTAGTAATGACGGAACCACACTCGCTCCATCCCCTTCTACATAAGCGATATAGGAAGGCTCAAATACAGCTTCAATTATTTTTTTCATCACGGCTGCTGTTGCGGGTGCATATTCACTGGGTTTTAAGACCACACAATTACCAGCAGCAATAGCTCCCACTAAAGGATTCAATAATAACTGAAAGGGATAGTTCCATGGTGCAATAATCAATACAACTCCTAATGGCTCTGGTAAAATTGAGCTAGACGAAGGAAGGTTCAATAGATTTGTGCGCACGCGACGGGGTTGCACCCATGTATCCAATTGTTTCAAGGCCACATTTATTTCTCCAACTACCAATCCCGTTTCGGATACCCAAACCTCTTCGGGGCTTTTATGCAAATCCTGATACAAGGCCTCATTGATGGCTTGTTCATTTTTTAAAATCTCGTCGCGCAGCCTTTGTAATTGCTGTTTTCTAAATTCAACAGATTGCGTGGCGCCGGATGCAAAATATTCCCGCATCTTTGTCAACAGCGATAAGTAGGACATACCTGAATTTTGAACCAAGTTAGCAAATACCACGGGCATGGATGATATGCACTTTATGAAAATGGCTTTACAAGAAGCGTTACAAGCAAAAGAGGAGGAAGAGGTGCCTGTTGGAGCGGTTGTGGTGCAAGACGGAAAAATAATTTCCCGTGGGCACAACATGACGGAACGGCTGCAAGACCCCACTGCACATGCCGAAATGATTGCTTTAACCGCTGCTTTTAATGCACTTGGAAGCAAATACCTGCCTGATGCAACCCTTTATGTAACAGTAGAACCCTGCCCAATGTGTGCAGGGGCATTATATTGGAGTAAGATCGGACGTGTGGTGTATGGAACAGATGACCTAAAAAATGGCTACCGAAAAGTAGCAGGATCCAACTGGCCTTTCCACCCGCAAACAAAACTGGATGTTGGCTGTTGCGCTGCAGAAGCTGCACAATTAATGAAGGATTTTTTCAAAGCACGCCGTTAGCGAACTCCCCTTGCGTAATTTTGTTATTTCAAAAAAGTAATTTATGCCATTTACATTATCCCCTCTCCCTTATGCACATGAGGCACTTGAGCCACACATTGACACATTGACCATGCAAATTCATCATGGCAAACATCACCAGGCTTATGTAGACAATCTCAATAAGGCCATTGCAGGAACCCCGCACGAAAACAAATCAATCGAACAACTGGTAAAAGAAGCAGGAAGTATTTCTGTTGCTGTTCGTAACAACGGAGGCGGTCACTGGAACCATACATTTTTCTGGGAGAGTTTAGCTCCACAAGCTGGTGGACAGCCTTCTGGAAAATTAGCAGATGCCATCAACGCTGCATTTGGATCTTTTACTTCCTTTCAAGAAAAATTTGCTGCTGCAGGTATGACGCGCTTTGGAAGCGGCTGGGCTTGGTTAATTGTGAAGGATGGAAAGCTAGAAATCTGTTCAACCCCTAACCAGGACAATCCACTCATGGACATTGCAGAAGTAAAAGGAACACCCATTTTGGGCGTAGATGTATGGGAGCATGCCTACTATCTTAAATATCAAAACAGAAGAGCTGATTATTTAGGCGCATTCTGGCAAGTAATCAACTGGAATGTAGTGGCTGCACGTTTTGAAAAGGCAAGCTAACTAGGCTCATTAAGGAACTGGATCATAGCCGCTGCTTCCCCACGGATGGCAGCGGCTAATTCTTTTTATCGAAAGCCAAAGTCCTTTTAAAAGACCATGCTTTTGCAATGCCTCTACTGCATAGTGAGAGCAAGTTGGTGTATAACGGCATTTGGGTCCTATCCATGGTGATAAAACCCATTGATACAATTTGATCAATACCAAAAAGGGTAAAATCAAAATGCGTTTTATAAACAGCGAGATACTAGTCTGATTCTTTTGCAAGAATGGTATTGAGTTTAGTGAGAATTTTTTCCATTTGGGGAGCGAGTGCCAAATAGACCGGCATTGCAGGTGCAGTGTAAATAAAAAAAACATCCAGCCCCTTGCAATGCTCTGCTACAGGAGCAAGGATCTGTTTTTGTAATCGGTACGACTCCCGCAATAGACGCTTAACCCGGTTGCGTTCAACAGCTAGCTTGAATTGCCGGGCTGAAACGCCAACACCTACACGAATGCCGGGCTGTGCAACTGGACGATACAGCACACGGATGGGGCCCATATTAAATCGCTGACCTTCCTTAAAAAGCCCATCAATCGATTTTCGGCTTCTTAATCGTTCTGCTTTACCAAATGTGTGTCGCACCATCATGAATAGAAAATAAAAAAGCTCCGGTATTCCGGAGCTGTAAAGTTATCAAAACCTCAGGGAGGCGATGGTTATTTCAATTTGCGCTCGTCAGACACAGTCAACTTTTTGCGACCTTTTGCACGACGACTAGCCAATACTTTACGTCCATTGGCAGTTTGCATACGCTTACGAAATCCATGTACGGTTTTACGACGCTTACGATGAGGTTGAAAAGTACGTTTCATTTTAGTCTCTTTTTTTCACGTTAGATGAAAGATGGATCGGGAGAACGATCCGGATTTCCATTTACTTACGCCAGGTCACCACACCCGTCGTTTTGTGAAAGGACCGCAAAGGTAAGGGATTACAAGGAGAGCGAAAAGAAAAATAAGACGATGACTGCCAGACAGTTAGCAGCAGCTATCCCCTAACTGAGCCTCTTTTGAAGAAATGGGACTCCCAAAAAAATGGGCCGCATGGCGGTCAAAATCCAACCTATTATCAGTGGTATGAAACTGTAAATTACCCTGACGAGTACATCGGGAAGCAATCTCAGGATGTCGATTCAAGTAATCCACTAAACTGGAGGCGACAATATCTCCCTGGGAAAGCAGTTTTACTCCGGCAGGGATATACTTTTCAATCTTGTTACGCAAAAGCGGATAATGAGTACACGCCAGTAACAACAAATCGATTTGAGGGCTTTTTGAAAAAATAACCTTCAAGTGTTTTTGTACAAAGTAGTCTGCACCCTCGCTATCCTGTTCATTGTTTTCAATCAGAGGAACCCACATGGGACAGGCCTCTTGCGTCACTTGTAATGAAGGAAAAAACTTTTCAATTTCAATGGGATAAGACTGCGATTGTACTGTTCCCTCCGTAGCTAAAATTCCTACTTTGCCTGTTTGGGAATATTGACCAATCACTTCTGTAGTGGGTCGTATAACTCCCAATACCCGATTGGCGGGAGCAATTTTTTGTAAATCCTTTTGCTGAATAGTACGTAATGCTTTTGCAGACGCAGTATTACATGCTAATATCACCAAGGGGCAACCTTGTTTAAAAAACCATTGGACTGCTTCCAATGTATATGCATAAACTGCATCAAACGAACGGTTACCATAAGGCGAACGTGCACTATCTCCTAAATAACAAAAATCATAAGAAGGTAATTGCTGAACCAAACTACGCAGGATGGTTAACCCGCCATATCCAGAATCAAAAACACCAATAGGACCATTTAAAGGAGCAGCCATTGTACTCATACCACAAATGTAACTCGACTAAAACAAAGAGCCCGATCTGTTTGACCGGGCTCTTTAAAAAATGAGTTCAACTTATTTTGTTGGCGGTGCCGCAGCAGCCGGCGCCTTAGGAAGTGTCAACTTCAATTTTGCAGCTACAGAAGCAATCATGTCATCAGCGTCTGGCGCAACGAGTAAGGTATCTTTATTTAATACATGGGAGTAGCCTTTTTCTTTGGCAACAGCACGGATTGCATCATAGATTTTACGATACAAGGGAGCTAACAATTCATTTTGCTTTGCTTCCATAGCCTGATTTACAATTTGCTGCCAGTTTTGGATAGTATTAATCAATTGAGGAAGCTCTTCTTCCAATTGCTTTTTTACAGCGGCTGGTGGTGGCTTCAACGTATCCTTGTACACGCTATCCTTGTACTGATAAGTTTGGATCAACGAAGCATACTGAGGATTGATAGAATCCTGCTGATAACGGGATAGAACTGAATCTAATTTCCCAACTTCTGGCATCAGAGAAAGAACATTCTCCACATTAATATAGCCGATCTTAATCTGGGCTTGTGCTACATTAGCAAATGCAAACAAACCTGCAACGGCTAAAATCACGACGAACTTTTTCATTACGTATTGGTTTTAAATTGGATTGAACGTTTATCGGATCCCTAACTCTTTCAATACCTCTTCGCTTTTATCAAGTTTGGGGTCGGCAAATATAATGGTAATTCCTTCACTTTTATCGAGTACAAAGTCGTACCCCTTTGCAGCTGCCATTTTCTGAATAGCATTGTAGACTTTGTCCTGAACCGGCTTTACTAATTCTTGGCGTTTTTTGAATAAATCGCCTTCAAACCCAAAACGTTTCCGTTGAAGGTCGCGGAGTTCCTTTTCTCTGGCAAATAGCTGGTCCTCTTTTCTTTTTTTCAATTCGGCTGTTAACATGATTTGCTCAGCATCAAACTCACGGTACATTCTATCCAGCGAAGTTTGCATACTATCTATTTGTAATTGCCACGTGGCAGCCATTACATCTAATTGCTGTTGAGCAGTTTTGTATTCGGGTAAACGATCTAAAATATAACGTGTGTCTACAATAGCATATTTCTGGGCAGTTCCGATGAAAGCACTCAGTAAAAATGAAAAAACTAAAAAGAACTTTTTCATAGTCGATAATTATTCAGGTTCAAATCCTAACATAAATGTAAATCGAGAAATTCCTTTCAGACCATTGTTTTGTCCGGGAATAGCCCGATCCAACCCTACACCATAGTCAAATCCTAGCAACCCAAACATGGGAAGGAAAAAACGCATTCCCACACCTACACTTCGACGCAAACGGAATGGATTGTACTCTTTATAATTATACCAACCATTAGCTGCCTCAAAAAAGCTTAGTGCATAAATGGTACTACTTGGATTAGTTACCAGCGGAAAGCGTGCCTCTAATTGATATTTATTAAAAATGGTAAAAAACTGACTGGCATTTTGCTGATCAGGGTTGATGGTAGGATCAGAGGTTTGATAAACCGGATAGCCACGATGTGCTACGATATCATATCCTAATAGTCCAAAATTGTTAGTCAAACCTGCATCTCCAACTTGGAAACGCTCAAATGGCGAATAGGGAAGATCTTTATTATAGCGCCCCATGAAACCATACTTGGCAGCTAATTTCAATACAAATTGTTTGTTCTTTTCTGTACCTGAACCTAGTGGTTTACCTATGGGAACATACCATTCTGCATTAAAGCGCCACTTGTGATATTCAGGTCTTCTGTATGCATTATATCCAGCTCCTGTATTTGAAACCAACGAATAGGGAGGTGTTAATTGCACACTCGCTAAGAAGTTGGAACCACTGGTTGGGAAAATTGGATTGAAAACAGAAGAGCGCTGTAAAGCAAATTTTACGCTGATATTGTTTGAAGTACCAGATGTGAAGTCAGAACTAAATATGGGGTAGTTACTTAGCTTATATAAAGTATAGTTGAATGTGACTACAAGATTGAAATAGTCATCCGGCCATTTCAATTGTTTTCCAAACGCAACTGAAAAACCACTTGTACTTAGATAGTTCGTATCTGATCGAGCTTTATCAATGCGCCCTGTAAAGGGATCGAATGCATTGGAGAAGCGACTGCTATTGAATCCGACAGTGAGTGAATTTCTTTTTTTACCACCCAACCAAGGCTCGGTAAATGATGCGCTATAAGATCGATAGGCACGACCATTCGACTGCATACGCACACTTAATTTTTGACCGTCTCCTGTTGGCAGTGGATCCCATGCTGATTTTTTCCAAATATTCTTGACAGAAAAGTTATTGAATGTAACACCCAATGTTCCTGTCAATCCAATTCCTCCACCCCATCCGGCAGATAACTCCAACTGGTCAGCTGATTTTTCTTCCAATTCCCAATTGATATCCACGGTTCCATCCTCTTGGTTAGGCACAACCCCAGGATTGATTTTTTCCTGATTGAAGAATTGAAGATTTCCTAACTCACGTTGTGAACGAATCAATTGTGCGCGGCTAAATAATTCTCCAGGAACAGTTCGAAGTTCGCGACGTATCACATGATCTTTTGTTTTTTCATTTCCGGCAATAGTCACATTTTTGATTCGTGCTTGCGGACCCTCCATCAAACGAATTTCATAATCGATGGTATCGTTGTTAACCGCCATTTCAATAGGTTCTGCGCGGAAGAATAAATAACCGTCATCCATATAGTAGCCACTGATATCGCCCCCTTCTTGTGAAGCTTCTTTTCCCAGACGCTTATTCAAAATGGCCACATTGTAAATGTCTCCTTTATTAATGCCTAGTAAAACATTCAAAATAGAATCGGAAAACTTAGAATTTCCTTTCCATACAATATCTCCAAAATAATAACGGCGACCTTCGTTGATCTTGAAATCAACATTCATATGTCCCTTGGCTGTCAGGTATTGTGTGTCAGCAACAATTTGTGCATCACGATAGCCTAATGAATTATAATAGTTAAGAACTTTTTCTTTGTCCTCTTCATATTTTTTGTCATCAAACTTGGCAGAGCTCAACAACTTGAATCTGAAGTAAGGATCCAGTATTCGCTTTGTTCTACTGGGAGAGAGAAATCCAAATGAACGAAAGTACTCTCGAACATTTGCACTCGTATTAGTACCATACGGGCTTGCTGATTTGTCGGGACGTAAGGTAACTCTTGTCATTTCCTTGGTTCCCTTGAGTTGTTTTTTTAGCCGCAGATCATCTACCTCTTGATTACCAAAAAAATTGATATCTCCAATACGAACACGTTCTCCCTTATTGACACTAATCAGCAACTGATTGGAGTTCGCAAATGCAGCATCTGGTTTTTCTTCAATCTTCACTGCGACATTACGAAAACCTTTTTCAGCGTAATGCTTGGTAATTTTTTCTACAATCTCCCTCCGCGTATTTTCTGTGATAATGGTTTGCTTGGTTAAGCTGATCTTAGTAAGAAGATCCTCTTCCTCTGACTTGCGGATTCCATTAAACTTGTAATTACCTAAACGTGGACGCTCTTGAATGTTGATCTCTACCCACACCTTATCTCCATCAATTTTGGTTACAAATACTTGTACACCAGAAAATAGTTTTTGACGCCACAAATTGCTGATTGCTTTTCCAAATAATTCAGCCCCTGGATGTACAAACTTGTCTCCAGGCTGGAGATTAGCGATAGAATAAACAATGGAGGTATCCAAGTATCGAATTCCTGTGATTTTAACATCCGCAATAGAGTATTCTTTAACTACTCTGGCATTTTCCCATTCTACCAAACGGGGGTCTACAGAGGTTGGTTTGGTGGTATCAGGGGTTACCTGAGCAGCCAGAGGAGAGAAAACACCGGTCAAAATAATTCCGATGAGAAAAAAACCGATTTTCTGAAATGATACTCGCATCAGTAATAATTCTTGATTGGGGCGATTTTGAGCCTTTTTGTTTTTATTGCAGTTAGTTATAAATCAATTAGTTATATTCAAAGCTATTTTCGCCGTTTGGCAAATTAAGGCTTAAAATTGAAAGTGTTTGTTAAAGCTGTTCACTGATTTTTCCGAACCTTCTTTCCCGTTGCTGGTAATCGAGTAACGCCTCATATAAATTCTTCTTTCTAAAGTCTGGCCAGCAGACGTCAGTAAAGTATAATTCTGCATAAGCAAGCTGATACAAAAGGAAGTTACTGATGCGGTATTCCCCACTGGTGCGGATCATCAACTCTGGATCGGGGAAAGCATGAGTGGAAAGGTTGTTTTGTAATGTTTGTTCATCAATTTGCGCTGGATCAAGCCCCCCGGATTTCACAGCTTTTGCAATGCGACGTACCGCTTCAAGCAACTCCCATCTCCCGCTGTAACTTAATGCCATCACTAGATTTAAGCCGGTGTTGGCGGCCGTCATATCCAATCCTTCCTGCAATTCATTTCGGGCATGCTCTGGTAACATTTTTAGATCACCAATTACATGAAGACGGATATTATTTTTGTTCAGAGTACTAACTTCTTTGCGAATGGTGGTAACCAACAATTCCATTAAACCTGAAACCTCATCAATGGGTCGATCCCAATTTTCTGTTGAAAAGGCATAGAGTGTGAGGTACTCAATTCCCAACTCAGCGGCACCCTCTACAATATCCTTTACACTTTCCACACCCTGGTAATGTCCATAAAGGCGGTCTTCACCTTTCTCCTTTGCCCAACGACCATTTCCGTCCATAATGATAGCAATATGGCGTGGGAGACGATCTTTATTTAACAATGTAGACAGGCTTGACATAAGAGTGACCCAATGAGCCGCAAAGGTATCCATTTTTTACTCGGCTGTGGGACATTTATAGCTCATCAAATTAAAGCTAACCATTAAAATAGCGGTCACAAATTGATCTTTTTGGCGACTCCCGTTTCCACGTTGACGACCAGGCAAGCCTATAGGAGTACCTATTTGGCCAGATCGATCGCTCAACAGTTGTGCGATCGAAACACCTCCACTTGTGGTAGAAAAAGTAGCAGGGTCCACGTACGTGGTGCTAACATCGTCCAAATAATCTGTGCTGGTATACCGATGTAATAGTTCAAAAGTTAGATTAAGTCGTCCACCACCAATAGAATACTTAAACCCTCCACCAAATGGAATACAAAGTGCATTGTTGCTGTACATCTTTCTTTCTGGATACAGTGGGCTATTTTGACCTTCGGTGCCGATAGGTAATTGTCTGAAATAAATTTTTTGATCGTTGAGATAGGTATAAGGATCATAATTGATCAAACCAGCCCCTAAGGTTATGTAGGGAGTGAAATGAAGCCCCTTCTCGTGGGGAACAAATCTAAAAAAATTAAAATCCCCTTGTAATGAGAACTCCCAGAGAGTAGAATTGAAACTGAGATTTCGCTTTAATTGTATTTCATTGTGGGTATTATACCGATCAGCATAACCGATTTGTGCAAAACTGACACCCACGCGGGTGGCAATATATTGACCCCAATTTTTTCTGTAAAACAAAGTTGCAGCAGGCTTTGGACGGTTGAGTTGTGTTGTAGAATTAAGGTCTCCAAAATAATGTGCAGCCCCCAAGCCTATTCCAACTTCTCCTGTATAATAATCCCCTTGTTGTGCAGTAGCCTTAAACAGACTTATACTGACCAGCATAAAAAAACCAACTAATCCAATTTGCTTTGTGAAATTCATCTTGCCCTCACTAACGTTTAAGAATACTGATTTCGTATATCATCAGTTTCGTTTATCAAGTCCCCAGGTCAGCTTATTATGCAATGTTTGTAAAAAATTATTTTCACTCAATCGCAAAAGGTTGACAGTAAATTGTTCCTTTCGAATTGCCAATTGTACATCCTTATGAACAATTTCACGACGAGCATCCAACGAACAAATCACCTGGTCTCCTCTACTTTCAATTTCAAATGAAATAACATTATCATCGGGCACTACAATGGGACGCACATTTAAATTATGTGGTGCCACAGGCGTGATGACAAAACTTTGTGAATCCGGAAAAACAATAGGGCCATTGCAGCTTAGCGAATATCCTGTAGAGCCTGTAGGTGTTGCTACAATCAATCCGTCTGCCCAATAAGTATTTAAAAATTCACCGTTGAGATAAGTATGAATCTTTATCATTGAGTTAACATCCCTTTTCAAGAGGGTAAACTCGTTTAATGCATAAGGAACCTCTCCAAACAATGGAATATTTGCATCAACATGAATCAAAGTACGACGATCTTCTACATAGGTTCGTTGCGCTAGCGCTTTTACCGCCATCTCAACCTGCTCTTTGCCAATGCTGGCTAAAAATCCTAATCGGCCAAAATTGATTCCCATTACACCAATTTTTTTATCACGAACCAATGTAATGGTATCAAGCAAAGTGCCATCACCCCCCAAGCTTATGATGTGTTCTATCCCATCGGTCAGATCAGCCGCACAGGTAAAAATTTGAACAGAATCAGGCAGGCGCACTTTATCGTGAATCTGCTCAAAGAGGGTTTTAAAAAGAACAGGCTCTACTTTTTGTTGATATAGTGCTTCGAAAAAAAGTTGCAACGATAATAACTGGGTTTCATCAATCCCCCGACTGTAAATCGCTGC
>JBILMC010000200.1:0-2904 GCA_044375755.1 Chitinophagaceae bacterium | reverse complement strand
ACCAATGTAACCCGTAGTCATTTCTTTTTCAAGCTGTTCTCTTGTCCCAGGCATAATGTCCTGAATCATCCCTCTCCAGCTTAATTCATCTAACAATTGCATAGAAGTACCCTTTTCGCAAAAGTAACAATCAGCTTTTACAATAGGCTTGTTTCTGTTGGTACTTCAGACGAAAATCTACCCTACGTTAAAGAAGGGTCATTATTAGTACTTGCGCAGGGAAAGATTATTCTGCATCGATAATAATTCGAACCTGTCGATTGATTTAGCGTTAATTTTGCGGCCAATTTTAGCAATATGCCCAAAATAGGGATTAACATAACAACAGGAAGCTTACAGAAGCCCGAAATGATTGTCGGTATCGATTTAGGAACAACCAACAGTCTTGTCGCATTGGTGCATCCCGACACCAAGCAACCTGTTGTATTAAAGGATGTAAGTGGATACTCCTTGGTTCCTTCTATTATACATTTTGGAGACCATGGACAAATCACAGTGGGAGAGGCGGCTCGTCCATTTTTAGAAACCGAACCAGCACGTACTCTTTTTTCAGTAAAGAGACTCATGGGGAAATCCTATAAAGATGTTGCGAACCATCAAGATCATTTTACCTACAAAGTGATTGATGAGGGTGGAGACAGTCTTGTAAAAGTTCAGGTGGGACAACAATTTTTTTCTCCGATCGAGCTATCCTCTTTCATATTAAAGGAATTGAAAGACCGTGCTGAGCATATGCTCAAGACACCTGTTACTAAAGCAGTAATTACTGTTCCTGCGTACTTTAATGATGCGCAGCGTCAGGCAACTCGCGATGCAGGCAAATTAGCAGGGCTGGATGTTTTACGAATCATTAATGAACCCACCGCTGCTAGCTTGGCCTATGGCATTGGAACGGATCCAGGAATGGATAAGACCATAGCGGTATACGATTTGGGTGGTGGAACATTTGATATTTCAATTTTACAAATCAGTAATGGAATTTTTGAAGTGTTGTCAACCAATGGGGATACCTATTTGGGAGGAGATGATATTGATCGAGCTATTTTAAATCACTGGCTTGAACAAGGCGTTCATACGTCTGAACAACTTAGAACTAATGCAAGCTTATTACAATCCTATCGCTTAGCAGCGATTGCAGTGAAACATACATTAAGTGAGCAGGAAGAAGCATCCGTTATGGTAGAGGGTCATACCTTTTCACTTACCCGCGCAACATTTGAAAAGATATTGATGCCTATTGTTCAAAAGACTTTACAGTGTTGTCAGCAGGCTCTTTCTGATGCAAAATTGTCTGCACTCTCAATTGACGAGGTAGTGTTAGTAGGCGGCTCTACCCGTATTCCTTTTATCAAAAAAACAATCAGTGATTTTTTTGGAAGAACTGCACATGATTCATTAAATCCTGATGAAGTTGTGGCGTTGGGTGCTGCAGTGCAGGCTGATATATTAGCGGGTAATAACAAAGAGTTGTTGCTTTTAGACATTACTCCACTTTCATTGGGGATTGAGACGATGGGAGGATTGATGGATGTACTAATTCCACGTAACACAAAGATTCCATTTAAAGTGGGTCGTCAATACACTACACAAAGGGACGGTCAGGGAAGTATGCGTATTTCTGTTTTTCAGGGCGAACGAGATATGGTGCAGGATAATCGAAAGTTGGGTGAATTTAATCTGACAGGTATTCCTGGAATGCCTGCTGGTTTTCCAAAAGTCGAAGTGAGTTTTTTAATTAATGCTGATGGAATCTTAACGGTGAAAGCGCGCGAAATCAGAAGCGGGGTGGAGCAGCATATTGAAATTAAGCCTCAATATGGATTGTCAGACCAAGAGGTGGAGCGTTTGCTATTGGAAAGTATCACGCATGCAAAAGATGATATTCAAAAAAGAGCATTAGTAGAAGCAAGAACCGAAGGGGAGCAGCTGCTCCATACAACCGAGAAGTTTATCGCCAAGAATAATTCATTACTGACGCCTGCCGAAATGCTCGATACCGCAGCAGCCATGCAGTCTTTACAGTTAGCGCTTACCATGGAGGATAAAGACCTGATACGTGAACGGATGGAGGCCTTGAATGATATTAGTCGGCCTTATGCAGAAAGAGCCATGGATCAGGCCGTTTCCGGTGCGTTAAAAGGACAGAAGATAGATTAGTTTTTTTGATTTGTTTTTTCACTTACCTTTGCCCCTCCATTAAAGGAGGTATATTTTATGTTAATTATTGATTCCAAGGATTGCGAAAACATTGACAAGGCCCTCAAAAAGTATAAAAAGAAATTTGAGAAGTCGAAGACATTGATTCAACTGCGTGAGCGTCAGAGCTATACAAAGCCTTCTGTAAAGCGTCGCGGAGAGATCCTGAAAGCTATCTATAAGCAACAATTGGCGAGCGGAAAAATCGAAGGTTAATCCTTCTCCCAACTTCATATTATTCAAACCTGCAGTTCTTCTGCAGGTTTTTTTATGCGCACACTTCTCAACAAGTTGTAGCTTTAAATTCATGTCTAAAGAAATCAGCATCGATAATCAGCTGCTTCTATTTTTGGATCAATTAAAATATGAGAGACGTTTATCTCCTCATACCCAATTGGCGTATAAAAAAGACTTGTCCGACTGGTCAACCTATTTAGCTAGTGAGATGGGAGTTAATCAACTTCCTGAAGTGAATGCTTCTCAAATTAGAAGTTGGTTGGCCTCATTACGAGCCAGTGGAATTAGTTCCAGATCTATTGTTCGAAAAATTTCTGCACTAAAATCTTTTTATAAATTTTTACTCCGTAAAGGGGTGGTGGAGAAAAATCCACTGGTCCAGATTTCCTCTCCAAAGATTTCAAAATCTCTACCCGTTTTTATACGCGAAGAGGAGGCTGCTCAAATGGGGCAAACGCTGGCCATTGCTTC
>JBILMC010000020.1:0-12049 GCA_044375755.1 Chitinophagaceae bacterium | reverse complement strand
ATTTAGACGCAAGGTCGGTGTAGAGTTGTAAATAGTCTGTTAAATCGCCCTCGGAAGAATATGGAATGCACTTTTTACCTCTCACTTTCGAAAATTCCTCTACGAGCTTTTTTTCAATCTTTTCAGCTCCAAATGTAATTGCATCTGCATACGTTGCGGCACCACGGAACAAGGAAGTATTAGAGCCATCCTTAAAAAGTTCAAGATCTTTATCCTTTAACGTGGGATGAATAAGTGCTTTTTTCAAAAAACTACTACCTAGTTTTTCTTTAAATGTGTTTTGCCCAATAGTGTAAACAACCTTACTATGCGCAAATACAGGCTCCTTTTTATACAACGTTTTTAAATAAGCAGGAATGAGAGAGGTCATCCAGCCACTGCAATGAATAACGTCAGGAGGCCAACCAAACTTCTTAACAGTTTCGATGGCACCCTTACAAAAAAACACAGTACGTAGATCATTGTCATCAAACCATTTTTCACTTTCGTCATGAAAAACGAACTTGCGTCTGAATAGTTCTTCGTTATCCAGGAAATAAACCTGTAAACGGGCACTTGGCAATGAAGCAACCTTAATTTGCAAAGGAAGATCTTCATTGTCTACAGAAACATTGATACCAGATAAACGAACTACCTCATGCAACCGATGTCTTCTTTCATTTATAACGCCAAATCGAGGCATTATACAACGTACCTCAAAATTGGAGTCGTTAGCCTTTATGGCCAATTTATTGTCTGTTTCTGCAAACTCAGTCAATTCCAGATATGGAGACATTTCATTTGCAATGAACAGGATGCGTTTTTTGGCTGTCATAGGGTTTGCAAAGTTAACAAATAAAACGCTTCAATCATACTAATTTGCAGAAACGGATGCCTAAAAGACTCATTACCACAGCAGTACAGTATCTGGCTTTTTTAAGCATTGGATTCCTTTTTGCCTGGTTGTCCCTTCGAAATTTAAATGAGGACAACTGGAGTCAATTAAAAAACTCTATCCGTGAAGCCAGATTGTGGTTAATAGCACCCGTTTGCTTACTCTTACTCTTAAGTCATTATCTGAGAGGACTAAGATGGAAATTATTGATTGACCCCCTTGGTCACAAAGTAAAATCAGTCAACTCTTTTCTAACCGTTCTTCTTGGTTACTTAGTAAATCTAGGTGTTCCTCGTTTAGGGGAATTTATGCGTTGTACTGCCCTTGCACGATATGAAAAGATACCTGTTGAAAAACTAGTAGGTACCGTAATAGTAGAGAGACTTTTTGATGCGATATGCTTATTAATAGTGTTTGGATTAACATTGGGACTTCAACCCAATTTGTATGAAGCAATCCTAAACACATTTACTAAACCCAATGCTGACAAACTACCTACTCAAAGCGACTCCTGGCTATTTTTTTCTATACTCCTAATTATTCTGATGGTATTATTAAGTTGGCTCATTTGGAAAAAAATTAATACCAAAAAGCTACTTCAGTTTTTGGGAGAGACAACTTCAAAAGTCATAAGTGGGATTTTGTCCATAAAAAGATTAAATCAACCTAGAGCTTTCATAGCAATGACCTTATTAATTTGGAGCCTTTATTTATTAGCAGGCTATATTGGCTTTTTATCATTTCCTAAAACAGAAAAGTATGGAGTAACTGAGGCCTTAACAATACTCTCTGTTGGCAGTATCGGAATGATTATATCCCCAGGTGGCATTGGAGCGTATGCCTATCTAGTTTTGTATACTATGCAACTATATGGACTTGACTATACTACCTCTCTTGCATTTGGATGGACGCTATGGTTAGTGCAAACATTGGTTATTATTTTGGGCGGAGTTGTAAGTTTTGTGCTCCTGCCCCTTTTCAATTCAAAAGCAGAAAATAGTCCACTCTATACCGAATAAAATATCTTTACAATTCAACTATACTTGCCATGGATTTTTCAACTTATTTTAACGCAGAGAGCATACATGCTGGAGTTAGCACTGGCTCAAATTGGTGGAATGGAAAAGGTGAAATAATTTCGTCTTACTCCCCTGTAGACGGAAAAGTCATTGGAAAAATCAATGCTGCCAATGAGGATGACTTTACTAAAGCTATCGAACAAGCTGAAATTGCTTGGAAACATTGGCGTCAAATCCCAGCTCCAAAAAGAGGCGAAATCGTTCGTCAAATTGGATTAGCACTTCGTGAGAACAAGGAGAAATTAGGAAGTCTGGTTTCTTATGAAATGGGTAAAAGTTTACAAGAAGGATTAGGAGAGGTACAAGAAATGATTGACATATGTGATTTTGCTGTTGGACTTTCCCGACAACTTCACGGCTTAACCATGCATAGCGAGAGACCAGGACATCGTATGTATGAGCAATATCATCCTATTGGATTAGTTGGAATTATTTCAGCCTTCAATTTTCCAGTTGCGGTATGGAGCTGGAATAGCATGCTAGCCTGGGTGTGCGGAAATGTGTGCATTTGGAAACCTTCGGAAAAAACGCCTCTTTGTGCTATTGCTTGCCAAAAAATTGTTGCACAGGTATTATCCAAAAATAATTTACCAGAAGGGATCAGTGTTGTAATAAATGGAGGAAAAGAAGTTGGTGGATGGCTGGCAGCATCACCCAAAATTCCATTAATCTCTGCAACTGGGTCCACCACAATGGGGAAAAATGTAGCAATGACCGTGGGACAGCGACTAGGGAAAACACTTCTTGAACTTGGAGGTAATAACGCTATTATAATTTCGGGCGAAGCCGACCTTACTATCGCTATAAGAGGCTCTGTTTTTGGTGCAATTGGCACGGCGGGTCAGCGCTGCACTACAACACGTCGTCTTATTGTACATGATTCTATCTACTCTACAGTTAAAGAAAAATTAGTTGCCGCATACAAGCAAATAAAAATAGGAAACCCCTTAGATAGTATTAATCATATGGGGCCCCTTATCGATCAGCAAGCAGTGTCAAACTATTTAAAAGCAATTAAGGCTTGTGAAGAGGCTGGCGGACACTTTTTGGTTAAAGGAGGTGTTTTAGAAGGGCCTGGTTATGAAAGTGGATGTTATGTGAAACCTTGTATTGCTGAGGTAAAACATGACTTATCAGTTGTACATCAAGAAACCTTTGCACCAATTCTATATTTAGTACGGTATCATAATTTAAATGAAGCCATCGCAATACAAAATGAAGTACCACAAGGTCTATCTTCGTCAATAATGACAACAAATCTTCGTGAGGCAGAACTTTTTTTAAGTGCTGAAGGGAGTGACTGTGGCATTGCTAATGTTAATATAGGTACAAGTGGGGCAGAAATTGGCGGGGCATTTGGAGGTGAAAAGGAAACAGGTGGAGGCCGCGAAAGTGGAAGTGATGCCTGGAAAGTATATATGAGAAGACAAACTAACACGATAAATTACAGCACCGACTTGCCACTTGCACAAGGAATACAATTTGATTTTTAAATAACAACCCATGAAACTTAAAACACTATTAGTACAAATTTTTACATATGCAATTGTGCTGCTTCAACTTCAGCCGGTTATTGCACAACCGATTCAAAAAGAAACCCCCAAAGGATGGCACTTATTAGACAAAGTGGACAGCGGATTTTGGGGAATTAGTCTTGATAAAGCTTATTCGTATTTAAGCGCTAACAACAAGAAAAGCAAACCCGTGATTGTAGCAGTTATCGATTCGGGCATTGATACCACACACGAGGATTTAAAATCAGTCTTATGGACAAATCCAAAAGAAATACCAGGAAATTCAAAAGATGATGATAAAAATGGGTATGTAGATGATATACATGGATGGAATTTTATTGGAGGGAAAGATGGAAGAAATGTCGAAAAAGACTCTTACGAGGCAGCACGAATGTACCATCGTTTTAAAAATGAGCTAGAAAATATAGATCCAACGCTTGTTAAATTTTCTGCGGAGGGATATGCAAAATATGAAATGTGGAAACGCGCCAAAAAAGAAGTTTTTACAGAAAGTCAATCAAGTACAGAATTAGTTATGATGAAGAGAGTCTATTCAAGTCTTATAAAAAGCGATAGTATCTTGCGTAAAGCATTAGGAAAAGATACTTTTTTAGGAAAAGAACTTTCCACTTTTTCTCCTGTAGAACCAGATTATAAGCGAGCAAAAAATGCACTTTATAATTTTATGTTGAATAACGATGCATTAGAAACCAGCAATAGAAGTTTCTTAGGTGATTTTGGATCCTATATAGAGGGACAAGAAAGTAAAGTAAAAGCTGTTGAACAAGCCCCCTTTCCCTATCGATCAGAAATAGTTAAGGATAAATATGACGACATTAATGATCGATTCTATGGAAATAATAATTTATCAGTATCAACTTTGGCTGCGATGCATGGTACGCACGTCAGTGGGATAATCGCAGCATCCCGAGCAAATAATAAAGGTGTGGATGGGGTTGCAGACAATGTACAAATAATGACACTGCGAGCTGTACCTGATGGTGATGAACATGACAAAGATATTGCTCTCGCAATTCGCTACGCAGTTGACAATGGTGCACAAATCATCAATATGAGTTTTGGTAAAAGTTATTCTCCAGAAAAAAAATGGATTGATGAAGCCGTCGCATATGCAGCAACAAAAGATGTTTTGCTAGTTCATGCAGCAGGTAACGATGGAAAAAATCTGGACACTACCTATAATTATCCAACACCTAACTTTCTTAACTCTAAAAGAGCGATTAATTGGATTACAGTTGGTGCAAGTGGGGATCCATCTCTTGGAGGCCTCACTGCGAGCTTTTCTAACTATGGGAAAAATGAAGTAGACGTGTTTGCCCCAGGGGTTAAAATTTATTCAACTGTTCCAGGCGGAAATACATATCAATTCATGCAAGGCACAAGTATGGCTACTCCAGTCGTTGCAGGTGTAGCCGCATTGCTTCTTGAGTATTTTCCTACCTTATCTGCTTTTCAAATTAAAGATATAATAGAACGTTCATCTGTAGCAATCTCCGACTCGGTTTACACGCCCGGTTCCAGGACTCTAACTACTTTGAATAATTTATCAAGAACGGGTGGAATTGTTAACGCTTATGAAGCCGTACGCCTAGCATCAACCTACAAGGGAGAAAGAAAAATTATTACCGCTATCAAAAATGAAGCACCCTCGTTGGAAAAGCCTAATAGTCAACTAAAAAAGACAAAAGGCTTTTGATAAGGGACACTATTGCTGCTAAAAGTTACTGCTTTACTATATTTGTACTCTAACTTGTTGTATGGCAAAAAAAATTGAAGATGTAGACGCAAACCTGACAGGTGAAAGCGGACAATCTGGTGAAGGAAAATCCAGCTGGTTTCGGAGGATAAAAAAAGGCATTAACACAAAAACCTCTGAAAAGAAAGAAACCCCAGAAGGATTATGGAATAAATGTCCGGAATGTGGACTAATAACGGTTGCTCTTGAATTAGAGGAGAACCTTCATGTATGCCCCAAATGCGATTATCATTTTCGAATTGGAAGTGAAGCTTATTTTCAACTGCTTTTCGACAATGGAACCTACAACGAGTTATTTAGCAACATTAGGAGTAAAGACAAGCTTGGTTTCACAGATTTAAAGCCATATCAAAAGAGGTTAGAGGAAATTTGGAATAAAACAGATCTAACTGATTCAATGCGCGTAGGGACTGGCTTAGTAGACGGTAAAGGAATAGTAATCGCTTGCATGGACTTTGAATTTATTGGCGGATCACTAGGAAGTGTAATGGGAGAAAAATTTTCAAGAGCAGTTGACTATTGCATCGAACGCCACCTTCCTTACATGGTTATTTCAAAAAGTGGAGGTGCAAGAATGATGGAAAGTGCATTCTCCCTTATGCAACTAGCAAAGACAAGTGGAAAGTTATCACAGCTGAGCGATGCCCAGTTACCTTATATATCTCTTTTGACTGATCCAACGTTCGGAGGTATTTCTGCATCATTTGGCATGCTAGGCGATGTAAACATTGCCGAACCAGGTGCCTTGATAGGATTTGCAGGCCCAAGAGTAATTAAAGAGACAATAAAAAGAGATTTACCAGAAGGATTTCAACGAAGCGAGTTCATACTTGAACATGGTTTTCTAGATTTTATTGTCCCGAGAAAGGAGTTAAAAGATAAAATTTCGAAGCTGATTGTTCACTTCAGCATTTCATGATAACATTACAAAATCGACAAGCAAGTTATTCCTATTTCATTGAGGAAAGATTTGTTGCTGGCATTCAATTGTTAGGAACTGAAGTTAAGTCAATTCGAGAGGGGAAAGTTAGTTTTAATGACGCCTATTGCCTTATTCATGAAGGCGAAATATGGATCAAGTCATTGCATATTGCCCCTTATACACATGGTACAGCGAATAATCATGACCCATTGAGAGATCGAAAATTACTACTGCAAAAAAGAGAAATAAATAAGATTCAATCGAAGGAAAAGGGATTAACACTGGTTCCACTGCGGATTTTTTTCACAGATAAACAATTCGTAAAAGTCGAAATTGGTTTAGCCAGAGGTAAAAAAATAGCAGACAAACGTGAATCACTTAAAAGAAAAGAAGCGGAAAGAGAAATCAGACGTAGCTTATCTACAAAATAATACCCACCTAAAAAAGTTCAGGTAGTTTTTCGCTAGAAGCTGAAGACTTAATCCATTCCATTTCGGTAGACTTACTATAATCAGCCAATTTCGTGCCAACAGTCTTCCAACCTGAAACCGCAGCAATCTTCAACAGTTTAAGCTTAGCTTTTCTAAGTTGTGCTCCCCGACCCTGTTGCATAGACAAAATAGGTTCAACATCAGTAGTAACCGCTTCAACATAATTGCCATCCCCTTCTTTTATAAAACAAAACTTAGTACGAAGGGTAGATGTTTCAATTTTAAATCGCTTAACGAGATATTGCTTTTTATCTAAATCCACGTAAACAGCAGTTAAAATTGATTCAGGATTAAACTTTTCAATTAAAAGAACTTTTTCTGCATCAAATTTTTGTGTAAGCTCTTGGTCACACACTTCATAATAACCGTCATTATAAATAATTAAAAGTTGCTCGGCAGGTTCAAAAGCACCTAAAAACTGGCCTTTACCCTCATTGTTTAATCGACCAAACTGTTCGTCAAACCAAAGTGAACGAGTAGACGAGAGAGTAGCCTTTCCGGCTTCTTTAAACTTTATACTACGAATCGGATATTTTGTTACCTGGTTACCAATACTATTTCTGCCTTTGATAGCTTGTTCTTCAAAAGAAAAATCAAATTCCCGAATTCGTGCAGCACAGCCAGCAGATAAAAGAATTTTTACAATTTCCGCTTCCCCATTTGCATTCACACTCAAATAATGAACCTTACTTTTTTCTTCTCCTTTAGTAAGATCATACTCTTTATCGCGTGTAACCCCAGTAACATTAAATCGCTTTGCATAACTAATGCCAGCCTTCCCATCAGCATAAATCATATTGTATGTAGTACGCTCATCATTTTTATGGAAAATAGCAACATGAATAATATCCTTACCAATAAAGGTTTTATCAGCAACTTTAACCACCTTTAAAATTCCAGATCGTGTAATAGCTAGTATATCATCCAAGTCAGAACAATCAAACAAAAACTCATCCTTTCGTAGTGAAGTTCCAATGAATCCTTCCTCACGATTGACATAGAGCTTAGTATTGACGATCGCAACTTGCTTTGCTTGAATTACCTCAAACTCCTTTATCTCGGTTTTCCGTTCGCGCCCCTTTCCATACTTTTTTTGAAGATTCTCGTAATAGGAAATTGCAAACTCTACCAGGTTATCTAAATTATATTTAATCTGTTTTAGTTCCTGGTCAAGCAGTTTAATTTGTTCATCCAGCTCAGCTATATCTAATTTATATATTCTGCGAACGGGCTTTTCAGTCAACTTAAGTACATCCTCGCGAGTAATTACACGTTTTAGTTTCTTCACAAAAGGCTCAAATGCTTTTTCAATAGCCGCTAACACCTTTTCCCAATCTTCATGCTTTTTCTCAAGCTCCTTGTAAATCTTTTCTTCAAAAAATATTTTTTCAAGTGAAGTATAGTGCCACTTTTCTCTCAGCTCAGCTTGACGGATCAACAGCTCTTGCTTTAGCAAATCTTGCGTTCGATCTACTGATAATTTGAGCAACTCTTGAACACTTAAAAACTGGGGACGTTGCGCCGCAATCACACAAGCATTAGGGGAAATTGATACTTCACAATCGGTAAATTTGTAAAGCGCATCAATAGTAATGTCAGGAGAAATGCCAGCGACCAGGTCAACTTGAACTTCAACTAACGCAGCGGTATTATCAGTGACTTTTTTAATCTTTATTTTACCTTGATCATTTGCCTTCACAATTGACTCCATCAGTTGAGTCGTTGTAACTCCATAAGGAACACTCCGAATAACAAGCGTTCGCTTATCGAGCTCCTCAATATGAGCACGCACTTTTACTTTACCTCCCCGTTTGCCCTGCTGATATTCGCTTACATCCACCATCCCACCTGTTTGAAAGTCTGGGAATAATTCAAACTTTTTACCACGTAAGTACTTGACGGAGGCTTCAAGTATTTCATTGAAATTATGAGGCAATATTTTTGTAGAGAGTCCCACTGCTATTCCATCCGCCCCTTGTGCCAACAGTAGGGGGAATTTCATTGGAAGTGTAACCGGCTCGTTTTTTCTTCCATCATAACTAAGTTGCCAATCAGTAGTTTTTGGATTAAAGGCAACCTCAAGAGCAAATTTGCTTAATCGTGCCTCAATATATCGGGATGCCGCTGCATCGTCTCCCGTCCTTACATCACCCCAATTACCCTGTGTATCAATTAAAAGGTCCTTCTGACCAAGATTGACTAAGGCATCGCCGATACTTGCATCACCATGAGGATGATACTGCATAGCTTGCCCAATCACATTTGCAACCTTGTTAAAACGTCCATCATCCATTTCTTTCATTGCATGCAGGATGCGACGCTGAACGGGCTTCAATCCGTCCTCTACGGCGGGAACAGCACGTTCTAATATGACATAAGAAGCATAGTCTAAAAACCAATTTTTATACTGTCCTAATATCCCATTTTCTCGATTATCAAGAACAAGATTTATGTTTTTCTTGGCAGTAGCCATACCTCTTTAATTTAATTTACTTCTAGTTCCCCTACTGTATCAGCCAGCAACTTACGTATTTCCGTTTCTTTCCAGCCCTTATCCCAGTTTCCGTTTAGTTCCAAAAGACCGGCTTGTACCATTTCCCAAAAGCGAGACATCAAAAAAACATCACCGGTTTTCACCTTCATTTTGCCTTGTGCATTTGATAAAATTCGATTGATTCGCTGCCAGTCTTTCGTGATGTACTTTTTTAATTCTGCATCAAAATAATTATCATCCTTACCCGTAAGTTTTTTACCACCTTCCAGAATTCTAATAGATTTATTTTCCTCTGTTAGCTTTTTCCACTCATCTGGATCAATTTCAAACTCACTGGTTGTGACAGGACGTGCTAACTTCTTAGCTTTTAAAAATTCACGAACAGGTATTTCGTTCAACCAGTTTGGATAAAATAGTTGTCCCTTATCGTTAATAAAAGGTAAATTATTAAGGTAAAGAACCATCACCCTACCCTGAAATTCAGAAAGTTGTCCAATCAACCAAAAGTATCCTGCAACATCATGTTGATTCTGCGCCATCCATATCCAGCATGTATCAGAAGGATTTTCATTCAGCCAGCTTTTTATTTGTTCAACAGTAGCCCGGTCATCAAAATCGGGTTCTGGCATTTCTTGATAGGCAGATTTTTCATAACAGGACTTCCACCAATTTAGCCTAGCTGACCACCCCTCTGGGGTATCTAATTGAAGCAACGGTCCCACAGCGAAATCATCTCTGATAACAAAAACAGGCCCATAGAGTGAATCATCTATTTGCTGTACCTCTTCAAAAAGAGTACGATCAGGAAGATTAAATAAAATATGAAGCATCAGTTAATTTTTTCAGGTCGAATTAAATAATAAACACAAGTTGTAAAAAAATTACGAACATAAGGAATCAACCGAATCAATCTAAACTGAACACGCGGCTTCCATCCAAATTTCCATTGATAGATCGGATTTATCAAATAGTGTTCTCTGGATAGAATTGAGTAGCCAGCTTTCCGGGAAATACGTTCAAATTTTTCAATCGAAATTCTTGTTTCTCTAATTTCCAGTAATTCAGCTACTGGCTCTTTATTCCAAGACAAAATACTTCTATAAAAAGGTAAAGGAAGCAGGTGAATATAGGGTAATCGGGACATTAATGAGTGCGCAATTTGTTGATGTCCGCCAAATGGCATCTGCCAGGGTGGAAAGCCAAAAAATATATGTCCCCCAGGCAATAACATTGATTTCATAAGTTGAAGAAGCCGCGGCTGGTCATGGATATGCTCAATAACGTCTTTCAATAGAATAAGATCAAATTTCCCCTTCAGATCCCTCTCTAAATCAGTGTTATAGATGTCTTTTTCTACAAAATGAAGCGAACCTCGGCCTATTTCTTCCCATAAAAAACCACAGGCCCATTCAACACGTCGGGGATCTAGCTCCACCCCTACAGCTGTGCAACCCTTTTCAATGAATGCACGAAGCACGCCCCCCTCACCAGCTCCAATTTCTAGTACTCTAAATCCCTTCTTAATTGGAAAAACTTTTTCAATAAATGGAACAACATAGTTTTTAGCATTCAAATATTGAATTTCAAAATATCTTTTTCTGTCTTGATGAAAGTCGAACATGCAACACCAGTTATACAGTTTCCTCTACCTTATCCATTTCAATTCTAAGATTCTGTATTATAAAATCTTGACGGTCTGGAGTATTCTTTCCCATATAATATTCCAAAAGTTGTTGAATGTGGTCCCCCTGTTCTAAACGCATCAATTGCTTTCGCATATCAGGGCCAATAAATTGCGAAAATTCGTCAGGACTAATCTCACCAAGACCTTTGAATCGAGTCACTTCTGGCTTACCTCCCAATTTTTTCATTGCCTGTTGCTTTTCCACTTCATTGTAACAGTAAATCGTTTCCTGCTTATTACGTACCCTAAAAAGTGGCGTTTCTAACACATAGACTTTTTCATGCTTAACCAGATCAGGGAAAAATTGAAGAAAAAAAGTCATTAATAATAAACGAATATGCATACCGTCTACGTCTGCATCTGTCGCAATAACAACATTATTGTAACGCAACCCTTCTAACCCCTCTTCAATATTTAAAGCATGCTGCAATAAATTAAACTCTTCATTTTCATAAACTACTTTCTTAGTCAATCCAAAACAGTTAAGCGGTTTACCACGTAAGCTAAATACAGCCTGAGTTTCAACATTTCTAGCCTTTGTAATTGAGCCACTGGCACTATCACCTTCAGTGATAAAAATGGTTGTTTCACCCTGCTTTGCTAAAAATTCTTCTTTTCCCTTTGTTGGCGGTTCTTCATTTAAGTGAAAACGACAATCTCTTAACTTACGATTATGCAGGTTGGCTTTTTTAGCTCTTTCATTAGCCAACTTCTTAATACCAGCTAGCTCCTTTCGTTCACGCTCACTCTGCTCAATTCGTTTTTTTAGCGCCTCAGCAACTGATGGATGCTTATGTAAATAATTGTCTAATTCACGGGAAAGAAAATCTCCTACAAATTGACGCATTGAGGGTCCGTCGATATCTACATTAACAGATCCCAACTTTGTTTTTGTTTGAGACTCGAAAACAGGCTCTACTACTCGTACAGAGATGGCTGCAACAATTCCAGTTCGAATATCTGATGCATCATAATCCTTTTTAAAAAAATCTCGGATCGTTTTAACATAAGCTTCTCTAAAAGCTTGCTGATGTGTACCTCCCTGAGTTGTATGCTGACCATTTACAAAGCTGTATAAATCTTCACCGTATTCATTTGTATGTGAAATAGCAACTTCAATATCTTCTCCTGTCAAATGAATAATTGGGTAACGAATTTCATCTTCATTCGTTTTTCGTTGTAATAGATCTAAAAGACCATTTTTACTTATAAAA
>JBILMC010000199.1:0-2919 GCA_044375755.1 Chitinophagaceae bacterium | reverse complement strand
TGCGGCATCAGATCCTAAGTCTGACGTGTCTACCAATTTCACCACATCCGGATAGCCCTCGCAAAGGGACGCAAATGTAGGCCTTTTTTGTTTTATAAGAAGGCTAAAAACTTCGTTTTATTGATTTAAAAAGCATATTTTATGACTTTATCTCGACAAATAAGGGGAAAAAACCTAGATTCAATTAAGACCCTCAACTACCAAATAACTGAAGATGAGAAAAACCATATCCGGGCTACTCCTGGCTTTACTTACGCAGCTTAACTATGCCCAAAACCCCGCTACCACTTTTACGATTCCAAACCGCATTATTCAATTGCCATGTGGAACATCTTGCACCCCTATAAGTGTACAGGTTCCTCATATCAAACAAACCAGCAGTTATGTTGTGACAAACCCTGCTTATGTGCCTTTTGCTTATACCACACCCACGGGCACTGTGGTAAGTTCAATTTATATTGATGATACATGGAGTCAGGCGATCAGTCTCCCATTTAATTTTTGTTTTTATAATAGCAGTTTTTCTTCCTTGCTAATGGGTTCAAACTCTGCCATTACATTTGACGTGAGTCGTGCGGGGTTAGGTAGTGGATACGCCATCAGCAGTTCAAATGGAGCAATTCCAAATACTTTATATGCCCCTAATATGGTATTTGGTCCCTACCACGACATTGATCCGGGTATTTCTTCCTCCACTAAACGAATTGAGTGGAGAGTAGAAGGAATTGCGCCAAAGCGTAGGTTTATTGCCAGCTATAACGATTTGCCATACTTTGGTACCAGTTGTACGAGCCAGCGGGCTACTCACCAAATGGTTTTATACGAGGGAACGGGAATTGTTGAAGTTTATATCAAGGACAAGCCATTCTGTACTTCATGGAATAATGGAAATGCAATTTTGGGAATGCAAGATGGCACACGGACCCAAGCAGTTGCCGCCGCAGGTAAAAATGCAACTCAATGGGGTTCAACTGGCATGAATGAATGCTACCGATTCATACCCAGTGGATCTACACCTCGATTTAAATCTGCCAAGCTATTGTTGAATGGTACACAGGTTGCCACAGCCGATACTTCTTCTGGTTCTACAGCTGGTGTTTTGAATTTGAATTTCCAAAATGTATGTCCAACTGCTGACAGTACCGCTTATGTTGTTCAGGTTACTTATGGCGACTGCAATAACCAGGCGAATGATATAAATTTTATTGACACTGTCTTTGTGAAAAAAACGGGGCCTGGTGTATCCATAGCAAAAACTGACCCTAATTGTTTATCAAATGGCTCTATATCAATTACGGCGCAAGGAGGTGTAGCACCCTACCAGTACAGTATAAATGGTGGAACAACCTGGCAGGCCTCTTCTGTTTTTACCGGACTTAGTGGTGGTGTTTATACTGTGATAGTGAAAGACATCAACAATTGTACTTCTGGACCACAGTCCATTACACTTACCACATTAAATACGTTAGTACAGACCATTACTAAGACTGATGCCAATTGCACCACAGATGGAACAATAGTAATCTCTGCCAATGGGGGCGGAGTTCCTCCCTATGAATACAGCATCAATGGAGGAGCTACCTGGCAATCCTCTACTTCTTTCTCAGGACTTACAGCAGGTAACTATAATGTAGTAACCAGAAATCCTGTTACTACATGTACTGCTACCACTACAGTTGTAATAGCTTTCACAAACACTCTCATATTAAGTCCGATTAATGGAACTAGTATTTGTTTTGGTAGTTCTTATACACCCGTCGTTGCAACTAACGGGACAGGGTTTAATTGGACACCTACTACTGGGGTTAGTAATGTTACTATTGCAAGTCCGGTTTTTACTCCTGCGACAACTACGATCTACACATTAGAAGCAAGATTGGGTTCCTGCTCAACGCGACAAACAATGGATATCACTATTTTTCCGGGTGCAACAGCAAATGCTGGACCTGACGCTGTAATCATAGCTGGAGATGTATATCCGATGCAAGCCTCAGGCTCTGCAGGAATTTATTTATGGACGCCGCCAACCGCACTCACAAATCCAGCTATATTAAATCCTTTTGCAAATCCAACTACGACGACTACGTATTCGCTTCGAGTTACTACTAATCAAGGTTGTGTTGCAACTGATGAGATGACATTGACGGTGGTTCCATATTGTATTAAGCCAATGAATGCATTTACACCTAATGGGGATGGGGTGAACGATCGTTGGTTGATCACAAATGGAAATTGTTTAACTAAGGCAAAAGTGCAGGTATATAATCGGTATGGTTCTAAAGTATTTGAAGACGTTAATTATAAAAATACATGGGATGGTTCTTACAATGGTAGTGCTTTGCCAGATGGCACCTATTACTATGTCATTAGTTTTCAGCTTATCAATAATAAGGTGGAAACCAGAACTGGAAATCTAACCATACTTCGTTAATCAACCCGCAACTTCTGCGTATGAAAAAACAGATACTACTACTCATTAGCTTGATCTCTATTGCTGCCTCAGCACAGCAGTTGATGACTTCCTCGCTTTACGATGTTCAGGGAAATTTGCACAATCCTGCTGTAACGGGCGTTGGGGGCCAGCGTATGTTTGGTGCGACTTATCGAAGCATGTGGAGTGGTATTGATGGAAGTCCAACCACGGCGCTCATCTTTGGTTCAACTTATTTAAATAAAATAAAAGCTGGTGTTGGAGGATATCTTTACAGTGATGTGACTGGGCCTACGAGTCGAAAAGGTATTCAAACCTCTTTCGCCTACCACATTCCGTTATTAAATACAGATATATTATCATTGGGGTTAGAAGCACGGTTTCAACAATATGCCATTGATAAGACCATGTTGATAGAGGCTATTGGGAGCGATCCAGTAATGGGTGGACCTGCAAATCAATTCAAGGGTGATGCAGGTTTTGGTGTG
>JBILMC010000198.1:0-2920 GCA_044375755.1 Chitinophagaceae bacterium | reverse complement strand
GGATGAAAATGGCAAAAGAGAAAATTGCTTTTCAAGGACTTCCTGCAAGAATTTGTTGGCTCGGTCAGGGAGAAAGGGAAAAAGCTGGTTTAGCATTTAATGAATTAGTGCGTACCGGAAGAGTAAAAGCTCCGATTGTAATTGGTAGAGATCACTTAGATACAGGAAGTGTGGCAAGTCCAAATCGTGAAACTGAATCAATGTTAGATGGAAGTGATGCCGTTGCAGATTGGCCCATACTAAATGCGTTAGTCAATACAGCTGGTGGTGCCAGTTGGGTTAGTTTACATCATGGTGGTGGAGTCGGAATGGGCTTTAGTATTCATGCGGGTATGGTAATTGTAGCAGATGGAACAGATCAGGCTGCTGCCAGGCTTTCTCGTGTGCTTTGCAATGACCCTGGAATGGGAGTTGTAAGACACGCAGATGCGGGTTATGAAATTGCCAAACGAGTTTTGAAGGAGCAAGGTCTAGATATTACGGCTCGAGTACAGTAATTCATTCAAAAAAGTTGACTATGGTTTTGCATAGGGGAGCCGATTAATTTTCTTGGCATTGTAATAGCCGTCTAGTCCCAACGAAGTAATACTTTTTGCCTTCTCAATATCAATAAATCCATCGTCTTCAATCCATTCTTTTGAAACAAACGCATCTGTAATTGTTCCAATTACCAGAAATGTTCTGTTCAATTTTATTGGTATGATTTCTTCTAATTGAAGCGCATATTGTATAACGCTCTCTGCTACAAAAGGGCTTGAAATAGAAGGTCGCCATAGTGGAGTTAATCCTGTAGCATCAAACTCGCTGATTTCAGAGGGGTACTTTGCGCTTGTTTGATGCGCTTTTTTGTAAAAGCATTCTTGAATGTGATTGATCGTGTAGATTCCTGTTGACTCAATATTTGCAATAGTATGTGGAGCAGCTTCCAGCGGACGGTTGATAAACCCAATTAAGGCGGGATCTGCACCCAAATGAATAATGTTGCTGAAAATAGCCAGATTGGGTTGCCCCTGCTTATTGGATGTGCCAATTAGGCTAACACTTTTAAAACCGCTTAGTGAATTGATGAAATTTGCTCTGTAAATCCGACTCCATTGGTTAAAGTCAGTTTGATTAAAATGTTGCATGATATTTTATTTAACAACAAAAGATTAAAAAAGTTAAGATATTGTTTCGATCAGATAATTTTGAAACATGGCATGGCTTTCAATAAGGGGGGTAGAGAAACAGTACGATGGAAATCCAGTTTTAAAAAACCTGAGTTTTTCGTTGGATCGAGGGGTACAGCTTGGCATTGCAGGTGCTACTGGTTCGTCAAAGACAACGCTACTTCGAATTATCGCTGGACTTTTACAAGCTGATGGGGGTTCTGTTTGGTTAGACGGTAAAAGAATTGAGGGGCCAGATGAGAAATTAATCCCTGGTCATCCTTCAATAGGATTTCTTAGCCAGCATTTTGAATTGCGTAACAATTATAGAGTTATAGAAGAGTTGGAAGTTGCATCTGTACTTACAAAAGAGCAAGAGGAAAAGCTATATTCTTTATGCCAAATCTCACACCTTCTCTCTAGAAAAACTACTTCTTTATCTGGAGGTGAAAGGCAACGCGTTGCCTTGGCTAGAGTACTATTAAAAAACCCCAGCCTTTTACTATTAGATGAGCCTTTTTCAAACTTGGATCCAGGCCATAAGCGAACAATGAAGCAGGTGCTCAAGAAAATCTCTCATGAATTTGGGATCACGACCATTTTGGTATCTCATGATGGTGCCGATTTGTTGTCTTGGGCTGATTCCTTGCTATTGATGCACGAGGGTCAAATAATTCAGGAAGGGCCACCACAAACGCTTTATCAAAATCCATTAAATGAATACGTCGCTGGCTTACTCGGTAACTATACAAGGATTGATAAAAATGATTCTCAATATTTGGTCAGTTATTTTGAAAAAAATTGTAACTCCCTCCAACTTCCTTTTTTCATTAGACCTGAAAGGCTTTTGTTTGATGAACCCTCCTCCAATAATTTGAAAGTAAGGATTGGGAAAAACTACTTTATGGGAAATTTTTTTCTGGTAGAGGTTGAGGTAGAGGAAAAAATAATACTTGTGCAGACTGATCAACTTTTATATCGACAGGGGGATACTGCATACATCCGATACAAGTGACTACTAGTTAAATATTTTTGGGTTCCCTTTAACTTTGTTCAGGTCGTTTAGAGGTCAGGCCATTAACTGACAATTATTCTTCCACATTTTTAGGATATACATGTGAATAACTGTCCAAAATAACGCTTCTAAAATCTGCTCAATTAACTCTAAATTCGCCCTTTAAGTTTAAAACTGATAAAGCTGTGAGGCTAAAGACATTAGAAATCAAGGGGTTCAAGAGTTTTGCTGATAAAACAGTCATCAATTTTGATGACAGCGTAACAGGTATTGTAGGGCCGAATGGTTGTGGTAAGTCAAACATTGTAGACAGTATACGTTGGGTAATAGGAGAACAGAAAATTAGTCACCTGCGAAGCGAGAATTTAGATAGCCTCGTATTCAACGGCTCAAAAACCAGATCTGCAAGTGGGTTGGCAGAAGTAAGTCTAACGTTTGAGAATACGCGCAATCTTCTTCCTACAGAATTTAACACTGTTACCATTACTCGAAAATTTTACAAGAGTGGTGAAAGTGAATATCGTCTCAATGATGTTCAGTGCAGACTAAAGGATATTCAGAATTTATTCATGGATACCGGAGTTAGTACAGACAGCTATGCTATTATTGCTTTGGATATGGTGGACGACCTAATCAAAGACAAGGACAATAGTCGTCGTAAAATGCTTGAACAAGCGGCTGGTATTTCAATCTATAAAACGAGAAAAAAAGAGGCAAAGTCAAAGCTAGAAGCAACTGAACAGGACCTAGCCCGTAT
>JBILMC010000019.1:0-12148 GCA_044375755.1 Chitinophagaceae bacterium | reverse complement strand
TTGTGATGGAGGCTTTTTGACACTTACAGCAAGTGGCGGCTCTCTGTATCAGTGGTACTTAAATGGAGGTGCTATTAGCGGAGCAACCGGACCTAGCTATAATGCAACGCTAGCGGGGCTATACACTATAGATTTAATTAGTGCATTTGGGTGTTTGACTAGAGATACATTGGGTGTACAGTTAACATTAATACGTAAGCCTGTGGTATCGTTTACCTATGACCGTTACTGTGCGGGAACACCTTCACAGTTTGTGAGCACAAGTGTTGTAAATAGCAGCGTACCCGTAACCTATGCGTGGAGTTTTGGTACGCTTAGCACCTCTACCCTTGTAAATCCTGTTTATACATTTAACACAAGTGGTTTTTATAATGTCCAGTTAAAGGTAGTGCCCACGCTTTGTCCGAACTTATCGGATAGCATTCGTAGAACACTTGCAGTTGAGGCGCCGCTACCTAATGAGCGCTATCCTGCAGAAAATGCAATTGTGAATCTGCCTCTTCAGTTGAGTGCGCGGGCAATTACGAGGGCTACTTATTTATGGTTGCCTTCAACGGGTCTTAGCGCTGATACGATTGTAAATCCTGTGTTTACCTATAACCGCGAACAGGAGTACCGGATACGTATCACCACACAGGCGGGCTGTGAGATGACAGATACCTTACTGGTTCGTATCTTCTCTGGCGCCAATATTTTTGTGCCGGAAGGATTTTCTCCCAATGGTGATGGTACCAATGATATTCTGAGACCGCGTTTAGTTGGAATCCGTCGTTTGGATTACTTCAGGGTCTTTAACCGCTGGGGCCAATTAATGTACGAGACTAGTCGCGAGGGAGAGGGGTGGAATGGTTTATACCGCGGAGTAAAACAACCACTAGAGACGTATGTTTGGATGATACAGGCTGTGGATTACGAAGGCAATGTAATTAAGCGAACAGGTAGCACTCTTTTACTCAGATAAACTAATTCATAAGTATGAAAAAATTTTTTATAGGAACTGTTTTGAGTTTAATGGGGAGTGCGTTGTTTGCACAGGATCCTCACTTTACACAGTATTATGCGGCTCCTTTCTCTATTAATCCTGCTAACACGGGGATTTTTAGTGGGAAGGCTCGCTTTTTGACTAATCATCGCCAGCAGTGGGCAGGTGCGATGGATCCCTTTGTAACAAGTGCAGCTTCGCTGGATGTAAAACTTACCAAGGGAAGAGAAACAGGACAAAATCCATTTAACGTAGGGTTTCAGGTGCTAAGTGATCGTTCTTTCAAAGGATCCTATCGCTCCTCCATTGCCAGTAGCACGGCTTCTTTTCACGTGCCACTAGATATAGATGGAAAGTTGAACTTAGGCGTGGGGCTTGGTGCCAGCTACGCATCCAGAAGACTAGATCTTTCTGATATTTCTTTTGACGCGCAATTTGCGAGTGGAGGGTTTAATCTTGATTTACCAAACGGTGAAACAAGTTTTAAGGGCACACAGACCTACTTTGCTGTTGCAGCCGGTACACTTTTTACCTATAACGGGTATGAGGATGCTACGTTTTTTGAGCTAGGGGCGTCTGTATTTAATGTAAACCGACCTCGATTTTCATTTCTTCAAGACTCTTCGCAGTATGTTCCTGTTCGCTATACTCTGCATGCGTCTTGTCAAAAACAAATTGGCTCTGCTCTTATTCTAGATGTTTACGGCATCTATCAAAATCAAGCAACTGTTTCTTACATCCAAACCGGACTGAGTCTTTCTAGGATTATTGGTCAGGGGGGCACTACGCAAGTGGGTGCGGGCGTGCACTATAGAACCAATGATGCTATTTCTCCAGCGCTCACAATGAACTTTGGCAACCTGCGACTGGGAGTGAGTTACGATATTGTCACCAGTGCGTTGAAACAAAGTGGCCGCAACCTTAGTGCGATGGAGTTTTCTGCTATCTTTAGAATCGATACGAAATAAACCAAAGAGTTAACTTGAACCAACGCTTTTATTCGCTGGATGTTTTTCGTGGAGCAACTGTTTGCTTAATGATTTTGGTGAACAACCCTGGATCATGGGCTCATATTTATGCGCCACTTAAACATGCACCTTGGCATGGCTTAACACCCACCGATCTTGTATTTCCCTTTTTTCTTTTTGCTGTAGGAAATGCGCTTTCATTTGTACTACCTCGATTAGAGCAAGCCGGCCCGGCTGTTTTTTGGAAAAAAATATTCAAGCGAAGTGCGCTAATTTTTCTAATTGGACTTTTTCTTAATTGGTGGCCTTTTGTTAAAGCAGATGATTACTCTTTTAAAGTTTTTGAAAACGTCAGAATTTTTGGAGTGCTTCAACGGATAGCTGTATGCTACTTTTTTGCAGCAATTACTGTTCATTTTTTTAAGGGCGCAAAAGCGCTGTACGCTGCTTTACTACTATTACTTAGCTATTGGGCTATTTGCTTAATTGGTAATCCAGCTGATCCCTATAGTTTAGAAGGGTGGTTTGGAACGGAAATAGACAAGTGGTTACTGGGGTCTACCCATCTGTACAAAGGAGAGGGTATGCCGTTTGATCCAGAAGGACTTATGAGTACTTTACCTGCAATTGCACAGGTAATTCTGGGATATGTGGTGGGTAATTATATTCTGGAAAGCGATACAAATAAAGAAAGCTTGCCTTGGATGGTAAATGGCCTTTTTGTTGCGGCTATTGGGTTAATTGTGACTGGGTTTTGTTGGGATATGGTTATGCCTATCAATAAAAAAATCTGGACTAGCTCTTATGTTGTCTATACTACTGGATTAGCTATTCTTACCCTGGCAACCATGATCTATTTTATTGAAATTAAAGGAGTTAGATCCAACATAGCCCGATTTTTTGATGTGTTTGGCAAAAACGCATTATTTGTTTTTTCGCTTAGCGCTTTTTTACCCAAGGGATTGGCGCTCATTAAATTAGAAAAAGGAGTTACTCCCTGGAATTGGCTCTATAAAAAGATACTTATTCATGTGCCCGGATTGCCAGAAAACGGCTCTCTGCTCTACGCACTTGCTGTAATAAGTTTTATGTGGTTGATTTGCTGGTGGATGGATAAAAAAAGGGTTTATATTAAGGTATAAACCAATACAAGAATATACTCTTAGTTATAAATACTTATCTATCAATTTAATATAAGAGTCTCATTTTCTTTTACTTTTATTGTTTCCTCAGTTACGCGATACCGGTGATTTCATATTTTCGTAATCAATGACAAAAAAGTGGTTTGCTATTTACACAAAGCCTCGCTGGGAGAAAAAAGTTTATCAACTTTTAGTGGCTAAAGGAGTAGAAACGTATTGCCCACTTAATAAGGTGAAAAAAAAGTGGAGCGATCGTATAAAAACTGTAGAGGAGCCGCTTTTTAAATCTTATGTTTTTGTTAAGGTAGATGACACGGAGCGAACAAAAGTCAGACTTACAAATGGAGTTGTCAATTTTGTGTATTGGAATAAAAAACCAGCAATTATTAGGGAGAAAGAAATTGAGACAATCAAACGTTTTTTGAATGACCACGAAAATGTGACTGTACAGCCTCTAGAATTAGCCGTTAATCAATTGGTTACTTTTACAAGTGGTACCTTTATGGACCTAAAAGCGCGAGTATTAGATATTCGTAAAAAGGAAGTGAAGGTGGCAATCAATAGTTTAGGTTGTGAATTGATTGCGGTAGTCGATAAAAATAAAATTGAATTAATAGACGATGCCCTATAAATCAACATTACTTATTACTGGCGGTGCGGGCTTTATTGGCTCGCATGTGGTACGACGTTTTGTAAATAATTATCCTGAATATCAAATAGTAAACCTAGATGCGCTAACATATGCAGGTAACTTAGAGAACCTGCGAGACATAGAAGCAAAGCCTAACTATGTTTTTGAAAGGGTAAACATTCTTGATACGGCAGAGTTGGAAAGAATATTTAATAACTATCAGCCTGAAGGTGTTATTCACTTGGCTGCCGAAAGCCATGTAGATCGTTCAATTGATTCTCCTTTAGATTTTGTATACACCAATGTAATTGGCACCGTAAACTTACTCAATGCCGCTAAAAAGCATTGGGCGGGACAGGTTGAAGGAAAGCGTTTCTATCATGTGTCTACTGATGAAGTATATGGTGCTTTAGGAGAGACAGGTTTTTTTACTGAACAAACTAAATACGATCCGCATTCTCCGTATAGCGCTTCAAAAGCTTCCAGTGATCATTTTGTAAGGGCCTACCATGATACCTATGGTTTACCTATTGTGGTGAGCAATTGCTCTAACAACTACGGCCCCAATCATTTTCCAGAAAAACTAATTCCTCTTTTTATCAATAATATCATCAATAAAAAACCACTTCCTGTATACGGCGATGGACAATACACGCGCGACTGGTTATTTGTGAAAGATCATGCCAGTGCCATTGATCTCGTGTATCATAAAGGAAAAAATGGAGATACTTACAATATTGGTGGATTTAATGAATGGAAGAATATAGATCTGGTAAAACTGCTTTGTCAGCAAATGGATCAAAAGCTGGGTAATGCACCTGGTACTAGTGAACAGTTGATTAATTATGTGAAAGACCGCCCCGGGCATGATCGGCGTTATGCGATTGATGCAACTAAGATCAACAAGGAATTAGGCTGGAAACCATCAGTTACTTTTGAAGAGGGGCTCCAACAAACCATCGACTGGTATTTTGATAATGAAGAATGGTTAAAACATGTAACGTCCGGCGCTTATCAGCATTATTATGAAAACATGTATGCAGATCGCTAAAAACAAAAGCAACTCATGAAAGGCATCATACTCGCCGGCGGATCCGGCACTCGATTGTATCCTATCACCAAGGCTATCAGCAAACAACTGATGCCGATTTATGATAAGCCGATGATTTACTATCCGCTCAGTACTTTGATGCTGGCGGGGATCAAAGAAATTTTGATCATAACGACACCCGAGGATAACGCACAATTCAAACGCTTATTAGGAGACGGTACACAAGTGGGTTGTCGATTTGAATATGCTATTCAAGAGGTGCCAAATGGACTAGCGCAGGCATTTGTTATTGGAGAAAAATTTATCGGAAATGACAAAGTAGCGCTTGTACTCGGGGATAATATTTTTTATGGATATGGTTTAGGCAGACAACTTAAAACGTTGAATGATGTAGAAGGAGGTTATGTATTTGCCTGTCAGGTTTCTGATCCAGAGCGTTACGGCGTAGTTGAGTTTGATACCAATAACAAAGCCATTAGTATTGAAGAAAAGCCAGCAAATCCCAAATCTAATTACGCAGTTCCCGGTCTTTATTTTTATGACAATAATGTGGTAAAAATTGCCAAAGAGCTGAAACCCTCCGCAAGGGGAGAATATGAAATCACGGATGTTAACAAGGTATATTTAGAAAAAAACAAACTCCATGTTGCGGTGCTTGATCATGGCACGGCCTGGTTGGACACCGGAACCTTTGATTCACTTAGTGATGCGAGCGAATTTGTACGGGTGATAGAAAAAAGGCAGGGTACCAAAATTGGGTGTATCGAAGAGATCGCTTTTCAAAATGGATTTATTACTAAAGAGCAACTGTTGAAACAGGCTGAAGAACTAAAGAAAAGTGGGTATGGTGAGTATCTTAAAATTGTAGCGCTACAAAAACGATAAATGAAAATTGCAGTAGTTGGTACGGGATATGTTGGTTTAGTTACAGGCACTTGTTTTGCGGAGACCGGGAATAAAGTTGTTTGCGTAGATATTGACCAAGCCAAAGTTGACAAACTCTCTGCTGGTCAGGTTACTATTTACGAACCCGGGCTGGAAAAATTATTCTTACGCAATATCAAAGAGGAGCGGCTGCGCTTTACTTCCGATCTAGCATCAGTTGTTGATGAGGTAGAGATGATCTTTTTGGCACTGCCCACACCCCCTGGTGCGGATGGTGCGGCTGATTTGAAGTATGTTTTAGGAGTGGCTGATCAGTTGGGCAAACTTCTAAAATCTTATAAAGTAATTGTCAATAAAAGTACAGTGCCAGTTGGTACGGCAGATAAAGTAAAAGCGGCGATCGAAAAAAACTATCAAGGAGAATTTGATGTAGTAAGTAATCCGGAGTTTTTGCGTGAGGGTGTGGCAGTGGACGATTTTATGAAACCAGACCGCGTGGTAATTGGCACTAACTCTGAACGTGCGCGTAAGCTAATGAGTGAGTTGTACGCTCCTTTTGTACGTCAGGGTAACCCGATTTTATTTATGGATGAACGTTCTTCGGAGTTGACCAAATACGCCGCTAATAGTTTTTTAGCAATGAAGATCTCTTTTATGAACGAGATTGCGCAACTCTGTGAGCGGATGGGAGCGGATGTGGATATGGTGCGTAGAGGAATTGGTTCTGATGAAAGAATCGGTAAACGGTTTTTGTTCTCAGGAATAGGATATGGGGGCTCTTGCTTTCCTAAAGATGTACAGGCATTGATTCAATCGGCGGATGCAATTGATTATGATTTTAAAATCTTAAAAGCCGTTGAACGAGTAAATGCCAATCAAAAGATTCACTTAGTAAAAAAAATAAAAGAATATTACAAAGGGAATTTAAAAGGCAAACGATTTGCGCTATGGGGACTGGCCTTTAAGCCTAATACTGATGATATACGAGAAGCCCCTTCACTTGCCATCATTGATGCGTTATTAAAAGAAGGGGCTAGTGTTTGTGCATATGATCCCGAAGCCATGGCCAATGTTAAAAACCAATTAGGGAACAGTATTGATTATGCTACCAGTCAATACGGAGCGTTAGAAGGTGCTGATGCTTTACTAATTGCCACTGAGTGGAGTGAATTTAGAACACCTGATTTTGAGCGGATGGAGAAGCTACTCCCTTCTAAACTCATCTTTGACGGACGAAATCTTTTTGAGGTTGCTAAAATGAAACAAATGGGCTATCACTATATTAGTGTTGGTAGACCCAATTAATTTTTCATGAATAAAAAGCGAGTATTAATAACAGGAGCGGCTGGATTTTTAGGTTCACACCTCTGTGATCGTTTTATTAAGGAAGGTTATGAGGTGATAGGAATGGATAATTTATCTACGGGTAGTTTATCTAATATTGAGCACCTCTTCCCTTTAAAAGAATTTAGCTTTTATCATCACGATGTAAGCAAGTTTATTCATGTACCCGGACCGCTGGATTATATTTTACATTTTGCTTCCCCTGCCAGCCCAATTGATTATTTGCAGCTACCTATACAAACTTTGAAAGTAGGTTCCTTGGGTACGCATAATTGTTTGGGATTAGCCAAGGCTAAAAAAGCGAGGATATTAGTGGCCAGTACCAGTGAGGTATACGGAGATCCGTTAGTGCACCCTCAGCATGAAGATTACTGGGGTAATGTCAATCCAGTGGGGCCACGTGGGGTTTATGATGAAGCAAAGCGATTTCAAGAGGCCATTACCATGGCCTATCATAATTTTCATGGCCTGGAAACTCGAATTGTAAGAATTTTTAATACATATGGGCCGCGGATGCGACTTAACGATGGCCGTGCTTTACCTGCATTTATAGGCCAAGCGCTGCGGGGTGAAAATCTCACTGTTTTTGGGGACGGTTCCCAAACACGTAGTTTTTGTTATGTGTCTGACCTGGTGGAGGGGATCTATCGCTTACTATTAAGTGATGAAAGTCGGCCTGTTAATATTGGTAACCCGCACGAAATCAGCATTTTAGAATTTGCTAAAGAGATTGTTTCATTATGCGGGGCTGACTCAAAAATTGAATTTAAACCACTGCCAAAGGACGACCCAAAACAACGTCAGCCGGATGTTTGTCGGGCAAAGCAGGTTTTGAACTGGGAGCCTGTCATATCAAGAAATGAAGGCCTTGCGTTAACTTATGCCTATTTTAAAAAGATTTGGCAATTTTAAAAAAATGAGTATATTTACTACTCATTATTGAGTCAGTATTCTGCTTGTAATTGTGACTGACTATGGCTTTGCCATCTTTATACTCACCCCCTTTGATTGATCAGTTATTTTCTGGAAAAATCCGTTTAAAACTACTAGCTCGGTTGTTATTAAACCCTAGTAGCCAAGTCTATTTACGCCAATTAGAGCGTGATTTACAAGTGAGTTCTAATACCGTTCGCCTGGAACTGAATAAGCTTTCTGAAATGAAACTGATCAATGTGGTAGAAACGGAGGAGAGTAAAATTAAAAAATATATTGCGAATACGCTACACCCGCTTTATTCTAATTTACGGTCTATTATTCTAAAATATGTAGGCGTAGATCAATTAATAGAAGAGATCTTTTATAAATTAGGAGAGATTGACGAAGTGTTTTTAACCGGGGAATTTGCCAATGGAATGGAAACTCCTTTTATTGATCTAGTGTTAGTGGGTGATGTCGATCGTGACTATTTAAGTAGATTAGTAGAAAGAGCAGAAAAATTGTTAAATAAAAAAATTAGAATGGCGGTTTATTCTAAAAGTGAATTTGATTCTGCACTTTTAGAAAATATCCAGCATGTTTCTATTTTTAGTGGGGGGAGTAAATTCTAAAAAAGAATAGTGTGGTCCAGAGCAACCTAAGGTATTTGTTATGGCGGTAGCTGCTTCCCTAAAGACGTGAATGCATTTGTCAAATCAGCAGATGAAGTAATTTATGATTTCAAGATATTGAAATCTGTAGAACTGGTGAACGAAAAGCAGAGACTGCACCTTATGCCCAAGATAGAAGCTTACTTCAATAATAACCTCAAGGGCAAATATTTTGCTTTTTGGGGATTGGCCTTCAAGCCCAACACTGATGACATCCGTGAGGCTCCAGCTTTGTACTTGATTAATGCATTAATCAAAGCAGGTCCCACAGTAACAGCATTTGATCCTGAAGCTATGGCAAATGTGCAAGCGCAGATTGGTGATACGGTGCGTTATGCCAAAGACCAATACAGTACATTGGAAAGAGCTGATGCATTGATTATTGCTACGGAGTGGAGTGAATTCAGGGCACCTGAGTTTGAGCAATTAGATGCAAAACTGAAACACAAAGTGATCTTCGACGGTCGCAATGTATTTGATACAAATAAGATTAGGTCATTAGGCTACCATTACGAAAGCTTAGGAAGAATTTAGCATCGATCATAGTTAATTTAAATTCATTACATGAAGAAAGCATTAGTCACAGGTATTACGGGTCAGGATGGTGCTTATTTGGCAGAGTTGTTGCTAAAGAAGGGCTATCAGGTGCATGGTATCAAACGCAGAAGTTCTTTGTTCAATACGCAGCGTATTGATCATTTTTATGAGGATCCGCATATTGAAGACAGACACTTGCATTTGCATTATGGTGATTTAACCGACAGCACCAACCTGATCCGCATCATTAAGGAAGTGCAGCCAGATGAGATTTACAATCTAGCAGCCATGAGTCATGTACACGTGAGCTTTGAAACACCTGAATATACCGCCAATGCCGATGGTATAGGTGCGCTGAGGATATTGGAAGCGATTCGTTTACTCGGACTCACTAATAAGACCAAATTCTATCAGGCATCTACCTCTGAATTATATGGTTTGGTTCAAGCAGTACCTCAAAGCGAGACCACCCCTTTTTATCCGAGAAGTCCTTACGCAGTTGCTAAACTCTACGCTTACTGGATTACAGTAAATTATCGTGAAGCTTATGGTATGTACTCTTGTAATGGTATTCTCTTTAATCATGAATCTCCTATAAGAGGGGAAACTTTTGTAACCAGAAAAATCACTCGCGGTGTTTCCAAGATTGCTTTGGGTTTGCAGAAAACTATCTTTTTGGGTAACCTTGATGCTCAACGCGACTGGGGTCATGCTATGGACTATGTAGAGGCGATGTGGTTAATGTTGCAACAGGACAAGGCGGAAGACTTTGTAGTGGCAACGGGTATAACAACTTATATCCGAAATTTTGTATGTATGGCTTTTGCTGAAGTGGGTGTAGAGCTGGAATTTAAAGGAACAGGTGAGGCGGAAGTTGGGGTGGTTGTAAAAAATGGGGGTAACTCACTTGTCGCTATTGGACAAGAAGTTGTGAAAGTGGATCCGAGGTACTACCGTCCAACAGAAGTCGACCTTTTAATAGGGGATCCAACCAAAGCACAAACAAAATTGGGCTGGAAGCCCAAATATACGCTTGCTTCTATGGTGAAAGAAATGGTAGTATCGGATACTGAATTGTTTAAGAAAGAGCAGTTGCTGAAGGAAAGTGGATTTACGATTAGGAATGAATTTGAATAATTATTGATGGCTCATTTTCAGTAAACTTTTGGGATACTAGATATGGAAAAAACTTCTAAAGTATATGTAGCTGGACACAGCGGGATGGTGGGAAGCGCAGTTTTGCGCAAACTGGAACAGGAGGGCTATACCAATATTGTTACCAGAACATCTAAAGAACTGGACCTGCGTAACCAGCAGGCGGTAGCGAAATTCCTCGAGCAAGAAAAGCCAGATTATGTTTTTCTTGCTGCTGCAAAAGTTGGTGGAATCGTGGCCAATAATATTTATCGTGCAGAGTTCATCTATGACAACCTAATGATTGAGAGCAATGTCATCCACTACAGTTACTTGAATGAAGTAAAGAAACTATTATTTTTGGGGTCATCTTGTATCTACCCTAAACTAGCTCCACAGCCGCTGAAAGAAGAATACCTCTTGAGCGGCTATCTTGAGCAAACCAATCAGCCTTACGCAATTGCGAAGATCGCTGGTATTGAGTTGTGCGAAAGTTATCGCGCACAATATGGCTGTAATTTTATATCTGCTATGCCAACAAATCTTTATGGCCCGAATGATAATTATGACTTAGAAAAAAGCCATGTGTTACCGGCCATGCTACGAAAGTTCATCACAGCTAAACATAACAACTTACCGGAAGTAGAATTATGGGGTACTGGTAGTCCAAGAAGAGAGTTTCTGCATGTGGACGATCTTGCAACAGCGTGTTTGCACCTAATGAAGCATTACAATGAAAAGGGGCTAGTGAATATTGGTACAGGAGAAGATGTGACTATTGAAGAACTAGCTGAATTGATAAAAAGTATCACAGGTTACGTGGGCGATATCCGTTGGAATACCGACAAGCCCGATGGAACCCCAAGAAAACTGATGGATATAAGCAAGATTAAACGCTTTGGCTGGAAGCCAAGTATTGATTTATCTAGCGGTATCAAAATGGTATATGAAAAATTAGTTTTCGATAATTGATAAATGATGGTTGTAGTTTACTCTTGTTCGTCCTTTCCAAGTTAAACTACTGAACTTCATTTATACTTTTCAGTTCTTTAATAATTCTTTAAGTTTTAAATTACTATTTAAATTAATTAAATGTTACAAGGAAAATCAGTTTTGATTACTGGTGGCACTGGTTCACTAGGCAAAGCATTAACAAAGCACATATTATCTGAGTATCCAGATATAAAAAGGCTTGTGATTTTCTCTAGAGATGAGCAAAAGCAGTTTCAGATGGCCCAGGAATATCCAGAGCATCGATTTCCTCAATTAAGATTTTTTATTGGAGATGTGCGAGATAAAAACAGACTAATTAGAGCATTTAAAGATGTGGATTTTATTATCCATGCTGCTGCAATGAAGCATGTCCCCATAGCTGAGTATAATCCAGATGAGTGTGTTAAAACAAATATTCTAGGTGCGCAAAATGTTATTGAGGCATCACTTGAAACAAATATACAGAGAGTGGTTGCTTTATCCACCGATAAGGCATGTGCGCCGATTAATTTATACGGCGCTACTAAACTAGCATCCGACAAGTTATTTGTCGCTGCTAATAACATTAGTGGTTGGAACCCTATTAAGTTTTCAGTAGTAAGGTATGGTAATGTTATGGGCTCAAATGGATCCGTTATTCCTTTTTTTCTTAAGAAGAGAAGCGAGGGTGTTTTGCCAATTACAGATACAAATATGACTAGATTTAACATACCCCTACAAGGAGGGGTTGATATGGTAATGTATGCACTTGAGCATGCTTGGGGGGGGGAGATTTTTGTGCCTAAAATACCGTCCTATAAAATAACAGACATAGCTACTGCGATTGCTCCTAATGCAGAAGTCAAAGTAGTGGGTATCAGACCCGGAGAAAAAGTACATGAAGAGATGATTACAA
>JBILMC010000195.1:0-2966 GCA_044375755.1 Chitinophagaceae bacterium | reverse complement strand
TAAGGGTCCATTTGCTGTACAAGAGTACGTCGTAAACGAGATCCAGGAAGTATATCGTTTGCAAGGTGTAAAGATCAATGACAAGCACATTGAAGTAATTGTACGTCAGATGATGCGTAAAGTCAATATTGTTGATCCAGGAGATACTCGTTTCTTAGAGGACGACCTGGTAGACAAATTTGAGTTTGTTGAAGAGAACGATTACATCTATGACAAGAAGGTAGTTACTGAGCCTGGGGATAGTGCTAAACTTCGTGCTGGTCAGATTGTGAACCTGCGTGAACTCCGCGAAGAGAACTCTATACTTCGTCGTTCTGATAAGAAGGTAGTGGAATACCGAGATGCGAAGCCAGCTACATCATCTCCAACCTTGTTGGGAATTACCAAGGCTTCCTTGGGTGTTCAAAGCTGGATCTCTGCTGCTTCCTTCCAGGAAACAACGAAAGTGCTTTCATCTGCCGCTATCAACGGTAAGACAGATGAAATGCTTGGACTCAAAGAGAACGTCATTACGGGTCATCCGATCCCAGCCGGTACAGGCTTGCGTGAATTTGACCGAATGATTGTGGGCAGCAAGGAAGAGTATGAACTCTTACAAACTACCCGTGAGGCCATGGCTTTTGATGAAGAAGAATAAGTAGTAAAAACTTGGATACACGTAAAGGCCGCTCCCTTGAGCGGCCTTTTTTCATTGGGAGAAGGCTGCAATCCTGCCTGAAGCTTTCTTATCTCTATCTTTGCTTAAAATTAGTTGTCCATGAAAAAGGGAATGATCATTTGGAATGTAGTATTGACAATACTATCTGCCTATTTCTTATTTCAGTTTCTCTCCGGAGGGGCTTCAAAAACATTTTCAAAGACAAAAACGGCACCTGCTGGGCCCTTTAAGATGGCCTATTTTGAAATGGACTCTGTGGAGGCCAATTTTGAGTTAGTAAAGGAATTAAAAGAGGAGCTTTTGAAAAAAGAGCAAGGTATTGAGCAGGAAATGCAAAAGATGGCTAATAATATGCAGGAGCGCTATAATTACTATCAGCAGCAAGCTAATACGGGTTTAATGAATCAGTCTCAAAGTGATGCGGCAGGTAGGGAGTTAAGGAATTTGGATGAGCAAATGAAAAATCGCAAACAAGCACTAGATGCTGAGTATGGCGATTTTGTGATGCGTCGTCAAAATGAGATTAAGGCTAAAATTGAAGAGTACTTACGCGAGTACAATAACGCTAGCTCTTACACCTATATCGTTTCTTATGAACCTGGTTTGTTTTACTACAAGGATACAGCCTATAACATCACAGCCGATTTAGTAAAGGGGCTAAATGAACGTTACAAGCCAGCGGCTAAGAAATAATTTTTATGAAAGCGGAAAATTGTCTCACCCTGTTCCGGCAGGTGCTTGTCGATTATCACCAGATTGATCAGGTAGACACCCCACTACATAATACTTATCCCACCAATTCTCTTGATTCTTTACTGTATCACAAATGCTGGGTGGATACTGTGCAATGGCATTTAGAAGATCTTGTACGAGACCCTTCTATTGAGCCGGTAAAGGGGCTAGAATTAAAACGAAGAATAGACGCTTCCAATCAATTAAGAACCGATCTGGTTGAGGAGATTGATGATTATATCCTAGGGCAACTACATGGCGTAACAATTCAAGCAAACGCCACACTAAACACCGAAAGCCCTGCATGGGCCATCGATCGTCTTTCTATATTGGCATTAAAGATCTATCACATGAGAGAGGAGGCGGAACGCAAAAACGCCGGTGAGTCTCACCAAATAAAATGTGCTCAAAAATTATGTGTGTTGTTAGAACAAGAGAAAGATCTCTCTTTGTCAATTGATCAATTATTAGAAGACCTTAGTGCAGGTAAAAAAATCATGAAGGTTTACCGGCAAATGAAAATGTATAACGATGCATCGTTAAATCCGGTTTTGTACCAGCAAAAGCAATAGGATTGAGTTCAACCACTACTTTACTTGTTATGCGCTTTTCCTCCTTGGGGGATGTAGCAATGACAGTGCCTGTTATTAAGCAGCTGCTAATTGCATATCCATCTGTAAAGGTTGTTTTTGTTTCATCTGCTTCTTATGCTTCGTTGTTTACAGGGATGGATCGCGTTCATTTTGTTGGGGCAGATTTAAAGGGTCGTCATGCTGGGGTAGTTGGACTTTGGAAATTAATGCAGGCTTGCAGAAGAAAGACTCACCCTCATGCAGTAGCAGATTTACATAGTGTCTTGCGAACGTGGGTTTTACTTTTCTTTTTTAAGTTATTTGGGTTGCCAACGGCTTCGATACAGAAAGGGCGATTTGAAAAATGGAGGTTGACAAGAAAGAGAAATAAAATTAAACATCAATTGCCCAGCACGTTTGAAAGATATCAAGGTGTATTTGAAAAACTCGGCTATCCTTTTGAGGTTAAACCGGGTCAACTGGTTAGTCGCGCTTCCTCACATACACAAAAAATTCAAATAGGAATTGCACCTTTTGCAAAGCACAAAGGGAAAATGCTCCCCTTGGAGACCACTAAGAAAACGATCATGTTATTGCAACTAGAATTTAATTGTTCAATTGCTTTGTTTGGAGCACCCGGAGAAGAAGCTTCGATACTCAGAGGATGGGCAAATGAGTTACCTAATATTGTTTGTTATGCAGGAGTGGGTGATTTACAATCTGAATTGGAGACCTTGTCTCAGCTTGATATATTTATTTCGATGGATTCTGCCAATATGCACTTAGCCTCTATAGTGGCCGTTCCAGTTATTTCAATATGGGGGGCTACTCATCCTTATGCTGGCTTCCTGGGCTGGGGGCAATCTACCTCTACTGCAGTGTTGTCGGATTTAACTTGTCAGCCTTGTTCTGTTTTTGGAAATAAAACATGCTATCGCGGAGACTGGGCTTGTTTGAAGAGTATACAACCCCATCAAATTGTAGAAAGGGTTCGCACTTATCTT
>JBILMC010000193.1:0-3003 GCA_044375755.1 Chitinophagaceae bacterium | reverse complement strand
TTACTCCACCCATCCAAAACGGAACTCCTATTACGACTGCCGATTTTATAAGACAGCTTTGGCTCGATAATTATTTTTATGGAAATACAACTACATTAACCTTCAAGAGAAATAAAACGGACTGGACTCTTGGAAGTACTTTTTCACACTATTTGGGTAATCATTTTGGAAAATTGATCTGGTCTTCAAAGAGCTCACTGAGTCCACATACTTGGTACCAAAACAAGGCCACAAAAAACGACGGAGCTTTTTTTATAAAACAACAATCAAAAATCAATTCGAATTGGGTATTATTTTATGATCTCCAAATTAGAACAGTTAACTATACAATTGATGGATTTAGAAACAACCCGACCCTAACTGTTAATTCATCCTATTTCTTTTTTAATCCAAAAGTTGGTATCACTTACAGAAAACAAAGTTGGAAATCTTTTCTTTCATATAGTCGAGGCGCAAAAGAGCCCAATCGCGACGATTTTGAAGCGGGGGCAGCCCAATTACCAAGACCTGAAAAATTAGGAGACCTAGAAATTGGCGTTGAAAAAAAGACAAAGCGTTATCAGGCTGGTCTTACTTTTTATTACATGCACTACAAAGATCAATTAGTTTTAACAGGCAAGATAAATGATGTGGGCGCATATACACGTGTCAACATCCCGCAAAGTAGCAGAACAGGACTGGAAGCAGAAGGCGAACTAATTGTAACAAACTGGTTAAATACGGGTGGAAATTTCACCTGGAGTCGTAACACTTTAAGGAATTTAGAGGAATACATTGATGATTATGACAATGGTGGTCAAGTAGTAAAAAAATATACGCGCTCTACCCTTGCCTTTTCCCCCTCCTTTGTGGCTAATCATTTTATTCGAATAACTCCTTTCAAAAATTTTGAAACAAACTTCAGTAGCAGATATGTTAGTTCGCAGTTTTTAGACAATACAGGAAACAGCACCAGAATGTTAAATGCATTTTTAGTAAACGATCTTCGCGCAAGCTACAGCTGGTCGTCTAAACGAATTAAAGAGGTTCTACTAATTGGACAAATAAATAATATTTTCAATAAGAAATATGAGCCTAACGGCTACACGTTCAGTTATATTTACGGAGGATCGCTTGTTACAGAAAACTATTATTTCCCTATGGCAAACAGGAACTTTATGCTAACCTTGAATTTGAAATTCTAATTCAGGCTACGTAATGTGTCTATTTTGGGTCGGCTTCCCTGTAACCAGATATCAATAAGTTGTCCTGGTCGAATGGAAACGGGTTGATTATCTTCGTCTGCAGGAGTTGGACTTTGTCGATAGATCCAGGCTGATAAGGTATCTTGAACAGTAGGATCTAACACAATGGCTCCAAATCCAATTCCAGCGCTATCCAAAAGAGCTTTTGCAGCTTCATAATTCAAGCCCACGAGCATGGGCACAGGGATAGGCTGATCACCAATCCCATCTCCCAATACCAATGTTATTAGACTCCCCTTTTTGATTTTTGTTCCAGGAGTAATGACCTGACCATTTAATCGCTGTTCCAATACAGCGTTTCTTGCAAAATCAGGCCTAAATAAAGTATCTCCAACTTTTAGATCCATAGTACGAAGTACAACTTCGGCATTTCTAAAACTATAACCGATCAAATTAGGCATTTCAACCAAGGGCGGTTCCACACTTCTTACAATTAAAAAAATTGTGCGGTTAGCTTTAACTACTTCATCCGCATCCGGAAATTGTTTCACTACTTGCATAGGCTGAATTGAGTCCACATAGATTGAATCCTGAATTTCCCATTCAAAATCAGCGCTATCTAAAATTCGTTTTACCTCTTCCAGGCTTTTACCGGTCAAGGAGGGAACAGCTGCAGCTTTTCCATGATCAGTCAACCATCCCAATGAAAAAAGAAAAATGCCGAAGAGGATCACGCTTAACGCAATCGACGCAAGAATATTGATACCTAGTGAATTCTTTGTAATAAAATCAAACATCCCTTAAACTATTGTGCTGGATAAGTTAAGCAATCTAAAAGTAATTGAGAATAAAAATCACGTAAGGTCCACCCCATACATTGAACCTGTTGTGGTATAATACTTGCTTCACTTTGACCCGGTATTGAATTCAACTCCAGCATATAAGGTTGTAAATCCTGCTGATGTAAAATAAAGTCAATACGAACAACGCCCCTGCATTGAAAGGTCTGATAAACTTTTTTTGCAGTTTCTGCGATACGACTTGCCCACTCTGCTGGAATTTGAGCCGGAGTTGTTTCAGTTGATTTTCCCTGGTATTTAGCCTCGAAATCAAAAAATGGCATATCAGCATCCGCTACTACCTCTGTGATTGGAAGTACTAAAATTTTACCGGCAGATTTAAAGACCCCCACCGTGAATTCTCTTCCTACTATCATTTCCTCTACCAAGACTTGCGAATCCTCTTTAAAAGCCTTTTCCAATGCTAATTGCAAGGACTCTCCTCGGTCTTTTACTTTTGACATCCCAATGCTAGAGCCTCCATTATTGGGCTTAACAAAGACTGGAAATTTTAAATCACTCACTTTCTCCTCCCATTCTATAAGATCCTCAGGCAGCAGTAAAACAGATTTAGCAACGGGTATACCTGCGGCCCCTGCCACAGCTGTTGCAACACGCTTATTAAAAGTAATCGCAGAGGTCAATGCATTACAGCTTGTGTAGGGTAAGCCCAGCATATCAAGATACCCCTGCAATTTTCCGTCTTCGCCAGGAGTGCCATGTAATGCAATAAAAACAGCATCAAACTTTTGTTGAATACCGTCTATTTGAATTGAAAAATCATTTCGATCTACCGGGATCTTATCCTTACCTTGACTTACATAGAACCAGCCATCAGGTGTGATATCGATCCAATAAGTTTTGAATAAACTTTCGTCTAAATGCTGCTGTATCGTTCTCGCCGTTTTATAGGATATAACGGCTTCTCCGGAATATCCGCCGGTTACCAGGGCTATATGCTTAAGCGGCATTTTATTAAA
>JBILMC010000017.1:0-12430 GCA_044375755.1 Chitinophagaceae bacterium | reverse complement strand
CCATGAATGTATTTTGTTTACTCAAGTTGTGTGACTCTCCGTCAATACAAAATGTTTCATTGGGAAACTTTCTTCTAAGCGATGCATTAGCAAACAAGTTGCCGATCCCTCCTTCAATATCCACCCAACTATCTGCTTTTGTTGCACCAGTTTTATAACTGAGCGAGTAAAAGGCTTGTAAATGTTTTTGTAAGTGAAGCGCTAGTGCTTTTAGACGAAGTCCTCTTTCGTGAAACGTTAATGAACGTAGTGCTGGGTTTCCCACCTTTCGGCCATATTCAACTACAGATTTGAAGTCGATTCCTTGTGTGCTGGCTTGTGCAATGGGCTCCCCGGTTACAGCATCAGTCAATAATTGTCCGTTACCTGTTCCGGCTATCCATTGTCCCTGGATATAATTGTTGAGTTGTTTCATAGGGGAAGCTTACAGTGGCGAAGTTACCTATTTATCATTCATGCTTTTTTCTCGACGGGAATGGAACTACCTTTGCTAAAATTTACTGGTATGTTAAGGGTATGCTTTTTTTGTTTCATAGGTTTGTCCGTCTTACTGGCTTGCCAATCTTCTACCAATAGTTCTAATGATCACCATGGGCATTCTACCATGGAGACACCAAAAACCCCAGCAGATAGTTTGTATGGACAGGTTATGGAGATGCATGACCAGGTGATGCCAAAAATGGGAAAGGTGAGAGGCGCTCAAAAAAAAGCTCAGGCTTTGCTGGACTCGATCGGGGCATTGCCAACTCGCTCTGTTGCGACACTTACGGCTTATAAAAAGGAGTTAGAGACACTGGTGAGTGAATTAAATTATGCTGATTTTGCAATGGATCAATGGATGATGGAGTTTAACCTTGATTCTGGAAAAAATAATATAGAGATCAGACTGGCTTATTTACGATCTGAGTTTGATAAAGTATCAAAGGTTAAGGACGCGGTAGTAAATAGTTTAGCCAAAGCTGACACGCTGCTAAAAAAATAGCCCCGCCTGTTTTTCTTATATTGCAGAAATGGCAAGCCGGCTTCGACTTTTCACCAAGCGTTTTTTTATCTATGCTAATTGGCTGGTCGTTCTCCTTTTTCTACTTTCTTCCCTGATTCCTCTCTTGCATCCTCAACAGTGGTGGTGGGTTTCTATGATGGGTTTGAGCTTTCCTGTCTTACTTCTTTTAGTGGTTTGCTTCTTTTTTGGCTGGTTGTTACTTTTAAAATTTGATCTCATTTTCATTTCATTAATCGCTTTGGGACTTGGCTATAAAAGTGTAGCCGTCTTTATTGGATTTAATGCGCCATTATCCTTTGCCACCGATTCTGGTGGGCGTTCTATTCGGATTGTGAGTTGGAACGTGGCACGATTTATTGAGTTAGCACGTAATAATAACAAGGGCAGTGCGACACGAAAAAAAATGCTGTCGCTTCTTAAAGAACAAGGGGCAGATATTTTATGTCTGCAAGAATTCTATACCTCAGAGAATCCTGCATTCTATGATAATATTCATGCTATTCAGCAGTCGTTAGGATTTCGATATTATTATTTCCCATTCGATAAAGATGGGGATCGCAACTATTACAGCTCCATTATATTCTCTAAGTTTCCTATTATCGATAGTTCTTTTTTACGTTATCCTCGTCCTTCTCAACCGGAAACGCTTGTGCAGGCGGATATTAAGGTTGGATCTGATACGATTCGGGTCTTTACAACACATTTGCAGTCGCAGCGATTCGATAAGATTGACTACTGGCGGATGGAAAAAATCAAAAGCAGGGAAGATAGTTTGGTTTATCACTCCATACCCATCGTAGCCAAGTTAAAAAGAGGTATTGTTATTCGAAGCATGCAGGCGGATATCATTGACCAGGTTAGAAACAATTCTCCGTATCCAGTAGTAATAACAGGTGATCTTAATGATGTTCCTAATTCTTATACCTATTTTAAAGTACGCGGATCAATGAAAGATGCATTTTTGGAAAAAGGCTACGGAATTGGACGAACCTTTCGCAGCTTGTCTCCCACCTTGCGTATCGATTATATTTTTACCGATCCTCGCTTCTCTGTTGTTCAGTTCAAGCGCGAAAAGAAGGACTACTCAGATCATTATATGATTGTTGCTGATATCAGGCGACGCCGTCCGTAATGATATTTTAATCATCTTTGCAGCATGCAATCCCTTCATCTCTACAACTCGTTAACTAGACAGAAAGAAGAATTTGTTTCCCTGGTTAAGGGACATGTGGGTATGTATGTATGTGGGCCCACCGTGAGTGGAGAGAGCCACCTAGGACATGCGCGTCCTTACATCACCTTTGATGTGGTGTACCGTTACTTGCAGCATTTGGGGTATAAGGTTCGTTATGTGCGAAACATTACTGATGCAGGGCATTTTGAGGAAGAGGGTAGAGCTGCAACTGATAAAATTGCTGAAAAGGCTCAATTGGAAAAATTGGAGCCTATGGAGTTGGTGCAGAAATACACGAATCTTTTTCATTGGGCGATGCAGCAATTTAATACGTTGCCTCCATCCATTGAACCAACTGCAACAGGCCATATTGTTGAGCAAATTGGTATGATTGAAGAAATCATAAAAGCCGGATATGCGTATGAGAAAAACGGTTCTGTTTATTTCGATGTTAAAAAATATGCTTCCACTCACGAATATGGAAAGTTGAGTGGTCGTGTAATTGATGAATTATTAACTACTACACGCGAGTTAGAGGGCCAGGATGAAAAAAGAGATCGGGCAGATTTTGCGCTTTGGAAAGCAGCTGCACCGGAACATATCATGCGTTGGAAAAGTCCTTGGGGTGTAGGGTATCCGGGCTGGCATATCGAATGCTCTGCGATGGCTACTAAATACCTAGGCGCACAGTTTGATATTCACGGTGGAGGGATGGATCTATTGTTTCCTCATCACGAAAGCGAAATTGCACAGAGTACAATTTGCAATCATCAATCACCGGTTCGATATTGGGTCCACAATAACATGATTACGATCAATGGTCGTAAAATGGGAAAAAGCTACAATAATGTCATAAAACTTACTGAGCTTTTTAGTGGTACTCACCCTTTGTTAGCCAAGGCTTACCATCCGATGACGATTCGTTTTTTTATTTTGCAAACCCATTATAGCAGTACTCTCGATTTTAGTAATGAGGCCTTATTAGCTGCAGAAAAAGGATTAAAAAGACTATGGGATGCCGTAGAGGGTTTTCTGAAATTAAATATACAGGAGTGGGGACATCCCACTAGTGGTGAGGATATTGTTTTAGAAAAGAAAGTAAACCAGCTGTTGGATGAGCTGCCGCTTTTTATGAATGATGATTTTAGCTCTGCAAAGGTCTTAGCTAATCTATTTGAGCTAGTCCCGGTATTAAACTCAATTAAAGACGGACTTACAGCTAAGTCGGCACTTGCAGTTAATACGCTGACGCGAATGCAAAATGAATTGAAGCTTTGGCTGCAGGATATATTAGGGCTACAACCACTTCATGCTGCTGATCAGGAAAAATTACAAGGGGTAATGGAGTTACTGATCGATATTCGAAAAGAAGCAAAAGGTCGTCGCGATTTTATGACTTCAGATAAAATTCGTGATCGTTTAGCAGCATTAGGAGTTCAACTCAAAGATGAGAAAGGTGGTGGAATGAGTTGGAAAATTGATTAATATTTTCCACCTTCAGCTAACCTTCTTTTTTTTATTCTTCCTCCCTTAATCTCCTTCACTGAATTCATCACTACAAATGCAGTAGGCGCTATTTTTTCAATTTCTGTATTTAGTTTATTTACCTCTAATCGTGTTATGACGGTATAAAGAATATTAACTTCTCTCTTTTCTCCTCTTTTACCATAACCTCCTTTGCCATGATAAACTGTAACTCCTCTGCCCATTACGTTGATGATCATGTCGCGTAATTCCTCGCTATGTGATGAAACAATTGTTACACCGATATATTCTTCGATGCCTTCAATAATAAAATCTAGCATACGGGTAGCTAGCATATAGGTGATCATCGAGTATAATGCTATCTCGATGCTTAATAAATAAGCTGCAAGTGAAAAGATGATGATATTGATGATTAAGACAATATCGCCAATGCTAGCTCCCACTTTTCGGCTTAAAAAAATTGCTAATACTTCAGTGCCATCAATCACAGCCCCACCCCGGACTGTAAATCCAATACCTGCTCCTAAAAACAATCCTCCAAAAACTGCAATCAGAATTTTGTCTTCGGTCACAAGCGGAAAATTGATGGTTGCTAAGCAGAGTGCCAGCCCTATAATTGCGATGCTAGTTTTGATTGCAAATGAAAAACCTAATATCCGGTGCCCCAGCAGTATAAATGGGATATTAATGGCTACAATGATCATCCAGAGTGGAACACCTGTAATGGTTGTAAGCAATAACGAAATTCCTGTTGCACCTCCATCAATAAACTGATTAGGAAGTAGAAATCCTTTTAATCCAAATGATGCTGAAAAAATTCCAAGAAGTATTAAAAGGAGATCACGAAAAAAATTTCTGAATACAATTTTACGCTCGCGATAACGTTTTGCGTTTTTGTAAGTTGCCCTATTTATTCCACTCACTTGATTTGGATTCAATGTAAATTTTTTAAAAGCATTTACATTAAAGTTACAAAGATTGTAAAGGGTTAGGAAAATTGAATCGATTCCATTTTTGACAACCACTGCTCAGAAATTCTAGCACCTAATCCGGGTTGGTCGGGTATGTGAATTTGTCCATTTTTCCCATAGCAAATTCCGCCTTCTACCGGATCATCTTTAAACATAAGGGCTGTATCGAAATCAAAATGCAGAATATTGGGACTGCAACAGGCAAAATGTGCAAATGCAGACATGGCAAGCCGGGATTCAATCATGGCGCCAACTTGCATTTTTATCTTGGCACTATCTGCAAGAGCCACAATTTTTTTTGCCTTTTGTAAACCACCAGCCTTACCAATTTTAATGTTGAAATAATCACATGCATTAATGGCAATCAATCTGGCTGCATCATACGGATCGCCACAGCTTTCATCTGCCATGATTGGAATAGGGCTTTCCTTTTTTATGCGTGGTAATTCCGTGTAAAGTTGACGGGAGATTGGTTCCTCGCAGTGTTGAATATCAAATGAGGATAATGCCTTGAGGGTAGTGATGGCTTCTTTAACACTCCAGCCTTGGTTTGCATCAATACGAATGGGAATTGTAGAACCTACTGCAGTACGAATGGCACGAATCCGCTCAATATCTTTTGAACCTTGCTGTCCCAGCTTTACTTTGATAGCGGGGAATCCTTGTGCAAGAATCCATTTTGCATCGGCTGCCATTTTTGAGGGTTCACCAATACTAACTGTGTAATCAGTAACAATTTTTTTGTTAGCCTCTCCTCCTAAAAATTTCCATAGAGGTATACCGGCCTCTTGAGCTGCAATATCATGTAAAGCAATATCAAATGCACTTTTAATGCTATTGTTAAGATAAATGATACTATCCATTAATTGAATAGCATCATTTATCTCTAATGGGTTTTTCCCTATTAAAACTCGAGCAAAATATTGCCCTACTGCATAACAGGTATCTTGACTTTCACCGTTGATCGGCATATACGGACTGCATTCTCCAAAGCCAGTTATTCCTGCATCGGTTTCAATTTTGACCAATACATTTAAAGCATTCGTGTCAACACCCAGCGAGGTGATGAAGGGTTCCTTTAATGGAATAGCTAGCTTATAAAGACTAATCCGTGTTATTTTCATTTGGCCAATGTCAATTCATTGATCAGATGAGGGGCGCCACCTAATTTATCTATGCACCAAAGCACATATCGTATATCTACGCAGATAGTACGATTTAGGTCTTTGTCAAATGCTAGTTTATGACTTAGCGCTTCATAGTTTCCATCGAAAGCTAATCCAATTAATTCACCTTTATTGTTCAATACGGGTGAACCTGAGTTACCACCGGTAATATCATTGGTTGTGATAAATCCGATAACCAGGTCTTTGCGAGTGGGGTCCATATACTGACCAAAGTCCTTGTTTCGAATCATCTCAACTTGTTTGGCAGGAAGATCAAACTCATAGTCGCCTGCTCTATATTTTTCCAAAAGACCGCGAGAGGTAGTCACATAATCATACTTTACCGCATCACGCGGCTGATAGCTTTTTACGTTTCCATAACTCACTCGCATAGTGAAAGTAGCATCAGGATACATTTTTTTTGCTTTCACTGTATCCATTTCCATCACTCCTTTCAAATAGAGCCTTCCATATTCTGCATTTCGGGATGCAAATTGTTGTGAAAACAGACCATACTTGGAATTATAGTTATTGATAAAGGTGCTGGCATGTATAAATGCAGGATCAGTTTGTAGTGTAGAGGCATCTGGTTTTGCAAGAAAGGCTTCCCATCGTGCGTTATCAAATACAATTGTTTTTGAAAATACATCAGCTGCGTAACGACGATAGGTTTCCTCATTATCCAAACTACCGTATTGATTTTTTAATGTTGGGAAGAAAGTAGTAGGGTGTTGTTGCTTGTCTATCTCCTGGTAAAACATTCTGGTTGTTGCAGCCAATATTTTTTCATCAGAAATCTTGTTCTCGCCCTCTAAGAATGCTTTACGTGCTTGGTTGATAGCATCTACAGTTCTTCGGACATCTGCAGCTGGGGTGCCAGGCTTTGTCAATACCGCTTCTAGTTGTAATAATGATCCTGCAAATGAAATAAGCGGAGATCCTAGCACACCTTCGCGCATATACATTTGATGTTTCGAATAGGGTCTCCAAGCATCATACGCTTTTCCCCAGTCGGCAAATAAATTTTCATACTCTGGCTTACCCTTTGCCCATTGCGTGAACCCTTCTTCAACTTTTTTCTTTTGTCCGTACACATCATATTTGAGCAATTGCTTGGTTTCGCCATCAAAAAACTTCCAGTAATTCGCAATGCTTGCATAAGAAGAGGCCAGTTGTAGTTTTACAGCAGGATCTTTCTTCATTTCTTCAAACATATATTTAAGCCGAACATCACGAAGGCTCACTAAGGTTGGATTGCTAATATCAGTTGCCAGGCGAATTCCATAGGAGCTTTCATAACGATTTGTGCTTCCTGGATAGCCCCAGATCATTGCAAAATCGCCATCTTTCAAGGGCTTTAAAGAAACAGGCAAATACCATTTAGGTTTTAAAGGGACATTAGCCGCATTATATTTTGCTGGCTTGCCATTTGCATCTGTGTACACACGAAAAACTGAGAAATCGCCAGTGTGACGGGGCCATTCCCAATTATCAGTATCGCCGCCAAACTTACCAACACTCTCAGGAGGTGTTCCTACTAATCTGATATCAGAATAACGTTGATATACAAAAGCTAAAAATTGATTTCCCTTAAAAAGAGAACTAACTCTTGTTTCAATGCTTTCGTCAGCATTACTCAATCTTTTATTAATGGCTGCTAATACGGCTGCTTGTTTTTGTACACGCTCACTGCCGGTGAGTCCTTTTAATGAATCCATTACTTCTTTTGTAACGTCATCGATGCGTACTAAAAACTGAACTGAAAGATTAGTATTGATCTCTTCACCCAGGTTTTTCGCATAAAATCCATCTCGTAAATAGTTTTTCTCTACACTGCTCGCCGTGGCGATTGCGTCATAACCACAGTGATGGTTTGTAAATATTAGTCCTTTTGAACTGACAATTTCTCCTGTACAGCCACCTCCAAAAATGATGATGGCATCTTTTAAAGAGGGTTTATTGATTTGATACAATTGTTCTTTGGTGAGCTTCAAGCCTTTTTTCACCATTTCATCATACACTTGTTTTCCGAGTAAAAGGGGTAACCACATTCCTTCATCTGCTAGTGTTCGACCTATCATTACGCAAATGAAAAGGAAGGATAATAATAACTTTCTCATGGCATCAAAATTTAGTTAACAAACCTACGAAAAACAGGCTGCTTCGGCTCTTCAATTTTATTCCCTAATTTGGAAAACTAATCTTGCTTATGAGGCCTTTCCTGCTTTTATTTTTACTGGGCATCCCACTGTTTTTTGCAACTTGTAGTAAAAAAGATACTGCTCCACCAAATTCCTCACCTGTATTACCCGGTTGTACCAGTTTACTGGCCCCTGCTAATGGTGGGTTTGTAACAACTACCTCTATTACCCTTTCCTGGGATGCAGTAAGCTCGGCTAGTAGCTATGATGTTTATTTGGGTACCACCCCTTCGCCAACAACACTAGTGGGTAATGCTGTGTCTGGAACCACACATATGGTTAGCATTCCCGCTACACCCAATACTACTTACTATTGGTATGTGGTGCCTCGTAATGCTACCGGTCCTGCATCGGGATGTGCATCAGGCGCTCGTTCATTTACGTACATTGTTATTAGTATGCCTGTTTCATTGGGATATCATGTAGTAGGATATTTCCCTTCTTATCGGAGCTTAGCTGATGTTCCAGATAGTAAATTCAGAATGACCAATGTGGTGGTGTATGCGTTCTACCAAGTTAATTCAGTGGGTTCATTGGTTGCGCCGGGTTCGGCTACTGCTCCTTTGGCTGCAGTAGCAACAAAGGCAAGATCGAATAATGCGAAAATTCTTTTAGGGATAAATGATGGAAGTGGAGACGGAAAAACGAATTTCAAAAATATGGCTGCTAGTCCGCAGGGGCGTACCAACTTTATTCGTGATATTATGAATGTGGTTCGCACCAATCAATTAGATGGTGTTGATATGGACTGGGAATTCCCGACTACTTCAGATGGAACTGATATTACATTCACTTCACTCATGAAAGAATTAGCCGATTCCTTACATCGAGATGGGCGTTATTATTTGTCGTGCGCTATTACGGCAGGTAAATATGCAGGTGGAATTCGTGATGCGATTCGAAATGAGTTATTTCCAATTGTAGACTTTTTTAATATTATGGCTTATGATGATTTTAGCACAACGGTTCCTTATCGTCATCATAGTGACTATGCCCTGGCTAGTTTATGTTTGAATTACTGGATCAATACGAGGGGAATGCCCGCAGCAAAAGCGGTGTTGGGAATTCCTGCCTATGGCAGACCCTCTGGTATTACGCAGTCTAATACGGTATTGTCTTATCGAAATATTTTATCGCAAGGTGGAAATTCTCAATTGGACTCTGCAATTGTTAGTTCGGGTACTTTTACGAACTATACCATTTATTATAATGGGCAGTATACTGTAAAACGAAAGGCTAAATTGTCAAAGGATATTGCTGCGGGTGTTATGTTTTGGGAAAAATGGCAGGATGCCATCGATGGGCAGTCACTCCTCAAAGCTGCCTGTGATACGGTTGGTCGGAGTTATTGATTCTTTTTTCAATAGCAGATTGGTATCACAGTTATCTCCATCACAACAAGGCATAATATTAATACCACAAACTGGGCATTGATAATGTCCATGCACATGAACAGGTTCTATCTCGTATTGACAAAAAAAGCAATGCTGTCTCATGCGGTCTGAATGGGTTCATTTAAAATAGACCATAATTTATCTTTTAGCGCTACCAGTCCTTGATTCGTTACAGAAGAGATAAATAGATGAGGAATATTTTCTGGTAACTCTTTAGCAATAGCCGCTTTCAATTCTTCGTCAAGCATATCACTTTTACTGATGGCAATTACGAATTGTTTATGTAATAGTTCCGGATTGTATTGTTCTAATTCGCTAACCAGAATTTCGTATTCTTTTCGGTGATCTTTACTGTCTGCAGGAATCAAAAATAATAAGACAGCATTGCGTTCAATATGTCTTAAAAATCGGTGGCCCAGCCCTTTTCCCTCTGCAGCACCCTCGATGATCCCAGGTAAATCAGCCATGCAAAAACTTCTTCCGTCTCTGTACTCGACCATTCCAAGGTTAGGGGTAATGGTGGTAAAGGCGTAATCTGCAATCTTTGGCTTGGCCGCTGTGATTACAGACAATAAGGTGGATTTCCCTGCGTTAGGAAAACCTACCAAACCTACATCGGCCAGTACTTTTAATTCTAAAATTTTCCATCCTTCGATACCCGGCAGTCCAGGTTGTGCATGTTCAGGTGCCTGGTTAGTGGGTGTTGCAAAATGAGAATTGCCTAATCCACCTTTTCCGCCAGGCATCCAGATAATTTCCTGTCCATCTTCTAAGATCTCTACTTCTTTTTTTCCTGTCTCTTCACCACGGGCTATCGTGCCTAGTGGTACTTCAATGATAATATCTTTTCCATCTCTGCCATGACAATTATTCGCACCACCTTTTTCTCCATCTTCGGCGAGTACATTTTTGTAATAGCGAAGGTGTAATAGTGTCCAAAGATTACGATTACCTTTTAAAATAATGTGTGCGCCACGTCCCCCGTCGCCACCATCTGGTCCACCCAGTGCAGTGAATTTATTCCGCATGAAGTGCTTATTGCCAGCACCCCCGTGTCCGCTGCGGCAAAATATTCTGATCTGGTCAACAAAGTTGCTTTTTTCCAAGTGGGAGATTTGTAAGTGACAAAGATAGTTGTATCCCTTTTACTTCTTTTTCCCAATTGAAAGTAAAATGGCAGGAAGTAAAATCAAATTTGTAAGTGTTGCAGTAATTAAAGTGAGAGACGTGAGCCATCCCAATGCCATCGTTCCACCAAAATCACTGAAACAAAAAATGATAAAGCCTGCAATTAATACCAGTGACGTGTAGATAATGCTGATTCCAGTACTATAAATTGTTTGAATTACAGTGGCTTTGATATCTTGATTTTGATTTGGTAATTCTTGTTTATAGTTTACCAAAAATCGAATCGTCACATCAATGGCAATTCCTAATGCCACACTAAAAACTAACACAGTAGAAGGCTTTAGGGGTACTCCTGCCCAACCCATTACCCCCGCGGTAATGATCAATGGAATGATATTAGGAATTAGTGAACTGATCAAAATACGGGCCGAACGAAAAAGGTACAACATGCAAAGACTAATCAGTAAAAAGGCCCAGAAAATACTTTCTTTTAGTCCATTGATGATAAATCTGCTTCCTTCCAAAAATGTTACACTGGTTCCTGTCAATTCAATTTCATGTGTTCGCTTTTCTGAAGTATTGAATAGCGCGTCTGCTTTTTGTTGTATACTGTCAAGTAATAACGGGAGACGGTAACTTCCTATATCTGCCATATTCACACTGATTCGAGCCTGCTGTTTATTTTTATCCATGAATGAGCCCACCAATTTTGAAAGTGAATTCTTCTTGGCCGTGGTGTCTTTAAAACTAAGGTATTGTGCAAGGGCAGGTAAATCATAGCTATTGGGAAGTGTATAGCTGGAGGGATCACCATCAAAGAACGCTTGTCGGGCAAATTTTAATCCCTCTGCTAAACTGAGTGGTCGCGCAATACCAGGGATGGTAGCTAGATAGTGAGAGAGGGAGTCAATGGCTTCAAGATTTTTTAAATTACGTGTTACGCCTTGCTTCTTTTTGGTATCTACCACAATTTCTAGTGGCATCACACCTTTAAAGTGCTTTTCAAAAAATTTTAGATCGGTGTATACTTTATTAGACTTGGGTAAGTCATCAACAATAAATGCTTCACTTCTCAATTTGAAAAGTCCTGCAATGGAAATAACCATAATAATCGTGGTGATTCCATAGATTAAGGGGCGATGGTTGAGTGACCATTTTTCCAGCCTAGCCAACCAACGATTTAATTGTGGATTATCTAAGTATTTGGTGTGACGCGTTTTTGGTGGCGGCAGATAACTGAGTACAGCTGGAATAAAAATTAGCGAGATAAAAAACAAGGCCATGATATTGATCCCGGCAACTAATCCAAATTCTTTTAAGATCTGACTACTCGTTAATGCGAACACTGCAAATCCAATGGCGGCAGACACATTACAAAACAGGGTTACAATTCCCATTTTGTCGACCATCATCACCAAGGCCTTTCTTTTATCGCCATATTGATTCCAGGCCACATGAAATTTGTTTAGGAAATAAATACAGTTGGGAATGCCAATCACTACTACCAACGGTGGAATCAATGCCGTCAGCAAGCTGATCTTAAAACCAAAAAGTTGAAGGGTGCCTACGCTCCAAATTACTCCTATACCCACTACGGCAATAGAAAGGAGCATTGCACTAATGGAGCGAAAGAATAGTAAAAGAATTAATGCTGACAGTATCACAGAAGCAATGAGAAAAAATCTCATTTCTTCTTGAAGCATAATCGCCACTTTGCTGCGGATATACGGCAAACCACTTTTATGGAGTTGTAGTCCCGTTTTATTTTCAAAACCTCCCGTGATGGCATCAATTTCTTGAATGACTTTCTCTCTCTTTTTAGAATTCAGTAAGTCTTTGTTGATACGAAGGCCCATGAGGTAGGCATTCGTTTCCGGATTGTATAAGAGTCCTTGATAAAAGGGCAGA
>JBILMC010000192.1:0-3055 GCA_044375755.1 Chitinophagaceae bacterium | reverse complement strand
AAAATAAGGCATTTTTTTCTAAGGCCGTCAATTTTGTTCAAGATCCTAGCCTTTTAAAATGCAATTCCTTGACGAACACCTTATTAGGGGCTAAAAAAAAGTCCTCATATAGAGGACTTTTGCAGTTGGTTTTGGTAAAAAAATTAACCGGCTACTACATCAAAACTGACTTCGGCTGTTTTACCATTTCCGAAATCAATTACAGCTTTGTAGCTGCCTAGCTCTTTTACCTCTTCAGGTATGCTGATTTTTTTACGGTCGATATCATATCCTTTTTGTTCACGGATGGCGCGGCTGATCTGAAGGTTTGTAACACTTCCAAAGATCTTACCACTAGTTCCGGTTTTAGCACCTAGTTTAACGGGGCCTTCATTGAGCTTGGCAATAACACTGTTGATTTCAGCAAGCATTTGCTCTTCTTTCTTGCGCACTTGCTTGAGTCTTTCTTCCAGTTGTTTATTATTGCTGGGGCTGTTTTCAACCGCCATTTTACGAGGGATCAAAAAGTTACGGGCATACCCGTTTTTCACTTTTACCACTTCGTTTACGCCTCCCAAATTGTCGACGTCTTTAATTAATATGACTTCCATTGTTTTTCTTTTGTTCACCTTCCCAGTGCTTGCGCACTGTCTTCCAAATTGCTGGAGTTAGGGTGAGGTTATTTTAAAAGATCAGTTACGTAAGGTAGCAAAGCCATTTGGCGTGCTTTTTTCACCGCATCAGAAACTTTGCGCTGAAACTTCAGGCTGTTTCCGGTGATACGGCGTGGCAGCAAACGACCTTGCTCATTGATAAACTTTTTTAGGAATTCAACATCTTTATAATCGATGTAGCGGATACCATACTTTTTGAAACGACAGAACTTTTTTTCACGCTTGTCGGTTTTGATGGCCGTCAGGTATTTGATTTCATTCTTTGCCATGGTATCAAGCCTCCACTGCTTTTTGGTTACCAGATTTTACGCCACTTTTCTTACGTGCATTGTACTCAACGGCGTATTTGTCGAGTTTTGTGCATAAATGACGAAGTACGCTTTCATCGCGCAACAATTGAATTTTCAACTTTTCATTGAAATCAGATGCGGCTGCATACTCTAATACCCAATAAAGACCAGTTGTCTTTTTCTGAATGGGGTAAGCCAGGGATTTTAGTCCCCATGCGTTTTCGGCAACAACGGAGCCACCTGCTTCGGTGACCATCTTCGCATACTTTTTTTGCTGGGATTTGAACTCGTCGTCGCTTAGAACGGGGGTGAAGATCACCATCAGTTCATAGTTGTTCATGGACCAATTTTTGTTTTCGGGTAGTACCCGAAAAAGGTTAACAATTCGATTTACCCCATTGGACAGTTCTGCCGTGGCAGAAAAGAATCTGCGAAACCAGATTTGGGGGCGGCAAAGATAGGGGAAATCAGGAGACGGTGCAAGTCTTTTGACGGGTTGAAAGCGGGAATCGACGTATACTTTCTAGTTGATTATAAATCAATGCTTTGTAAAAATTACGAGGCTTTTATGTCTAAAACACGCAACTGCAATGTTCGCTGGTTGTTATAATCGTTTTCGTCGATGGTAAAGGCTAAATCAAAATTGGACTGTTGTAGTAAATGGAATTTTTTAGCTAATCCAAATCCAATTCCGCTGAACGTGGTATTGCCGTCAGTAACTGAAAAGCGGATATGCTCTTCTTTGACAATTTTTGAATACCCGGTATTTTTTAGTTGACGAGTCCAAAAAACAGGACGAAGATTTTCGGGACCAAAGGGCTCCATCTGTCCAATTAATTTGTACAACGAAAGATTCAGGTCACTCAATGAAACTTCCAGGTCTACTTCAATGAGTGGTGTGAGTTGATCCGATTGAATCGATTGAGAAACTACGGTCTCAAAGGCAGCTTTGAAATCATTGACTTTATTTTCTTCTAGTGTCATGCCAGCTGCTGCAAAATGTCCGCCATAACCTAGTAAGTGTTCCCGACAGGCATGAATTGCTTCGTATAAATTAAATCCAGCAACACTTCTGGCGCTACCCGCTACAATATCTCCTGATTTAGTCAATACAATTGTGGGTCGATAGTAATGTTCGGTTAATCGTGAGGCAACAATACCTACAACGCCTTTGTGCCAATGGGGTTGATAGACTACTGTACTTTTCCTTTCATTACTAGTGGGATCATTGTTCAAAAGTTCAAGTGCTTCTTTAGTTGTCGTTCTGTCTGCTTCTCGGCGATCGGTATTGTCACTATGAAGTTGTGTAGCAAATTCGAGAGCAGTACTTCTGTCCGGTGCAATAAAAAGTTCTACAGCTTTGCCTGCCTCATCCATTCTCCCTGCAGCATTGACTCGTGGTGCAATGATAAAAACGAGCTTTTGAATATCCAGTTCCTGCTTTAATCCACTTTGTTCACAAAGCGCCGCGATACCATGGTTTGGTTTTTGATTGGCTCGTAGTAACCCATAATAAGCAAGAATTCTATTTTCTCCTGTCATTGGTACAATATCTGCTGCTATGGCTGTGGCTAATAAATCCAAACTGTCAAATGCGGAGTTATCTTTTAATGCTAACTTTTCTTGTAACGCGCACATTAATTTAAAACCAACCCCACATCCACATAGTTCTTTATAAGGGTAACTGCAATCAGGTTGTTTTGCGTTGAGAATAGCAATTGCGTTGGGTAAAATCGCATCAGGCAGGTGGTGGTCACAAATGATGAAGTCTACTCCATTATCTTTAGCATATTGCACTAGTTCAACCGATTTTATTCCACAGTCAAGTGAAATGATAAGTGAAAAGTGATTCTCAATAGCGTAATCAATTCCTGCTTTGCTAACTCCATATCCCTCTCTGTATCTATGCGGGATGTAATAGGAGAGTTGCGAATGGATTTTTTGTAAAAAAAGATATAGGCTTGCTACAGAAGTAGTGCCATCTACATCATAGTCGCCGTATATTAAAATTTTCTCTTTTTTGGTAATCGCATGGGTTATTCTAGCTACAGCCTTGTCCATGTCTTTAAAAAGCCATGGGCTGTGTAAGTCTTCTAAACGAGGTCTGAAAAA
>JBILMC010000191.1:0-3057 GCA_044375755.1 Chitinophagaceae bacterium | reverse complement strand
ATTTACAGGAAGGTGAAGCTGCTGAAAAATATAAAGCAGGTATTCCACTGGGTCGATTTGCGGGTGCAAAAGATATTGCAAATGCCACCTTGTTTTTAGCCAGTGATCTGTCTGCTTATGTAACGGGACAGACATTGAGTGTTTGTGGGGGATTGAATATTTAAGCCTGAATTTTGGTTCCTTTTCTTTTCAGGTAATCGTGCCATAAAATCATCGAAGCAATAGTCCGGTATGGTTTCCAGGGTTCAGCGATCGCTAACATTTTTTCCTTGCTGGTTTCTGGCTTTAACTTTTTTACCTGTTTCAGGCTATTGACGAGTGCCAGGTCTCCAAGTGGAAATAGATCTGTTCTACAAAGAGCATGCATCAAATAAACATCTACAGTCCAATTACCAATCCCTTTCAATTGTATCAATCTTGCCCTTACTTCTTCATCGGGCAGGGCCTCCATTTTTTTAAGTTGAATCGTGCGTGATTGAACGGCTTCTGCTAATCCCTTTGCATACACAATTTTTTGTCGCGTAAAATAACAGGCACGTAATTCTTCATCAGTTAGTGAAAGAATTTTTCCAGGTGTAACGGTTCCAATTTTATTTTTTAATCGGTTGAATGCAGCGTAAGCAGCGGCCAGCGATACCTGCTGCTCTAAAATAGTCAGCACAAGTGTTTGAAAACTATTAGGACGAATCCATGGAGTAGGATAGCCATGTGTTTGTATGATCTGCTTTAAATCTTTATCTCGTTTTGCGAGAATATCACAAAAGGAATTAAAGTTGTCGGGGTTGAATTGTAAAAAACTCATTTGTTTTTAAATGCGGCGATGGCTTTTCTGCTTTCTTCACTCAGTATCAGTCGTCCGCTGATTGCGGCACGCTCTAGGAGTAGTGTTTCCCAGTGAGCCGTGTCTTTCCAAAAAATTAATTTGAGCTCCTGTAATGCCGCCTCACTGCTCGCTAGTAGTCTTGAAACAATTCGATTAATACCCTCGTCTAGTCCTTGTGCATCTTCGAATAATTCTGCAAATAACCCTTTTTGGTGCGCCCATTCTGCCGAACGCCATGCGGTTGCATCAAGCGCCAATTGGGAAAAGGCGGAAAGGCCAATTTTTCTTTCTACGGCAGGGCCAACTACAAATGGTCCTATCCCCACTGCTAGTTCACTTAATTTAATGGCAGCATCTTCGGTAGCTAGTGCATAATCAACAGCCGCTGCTAAACCAACACCACCCCCTACGCATTTACCATGGATACGTCCAATAATAACTTTTCCGCAGGTACGCATTGCATTGATTACATGCGCAAACCCACTAAAAAAATGAAGCCCCTCTGTTTCAGTTTTAATTTGTGTCAGCTCATCAAATGAAGCTCCTGCACAAAATGCTTTTTCACCATTACTTCTTAATAAAATCAACTTACAGTTTTTGTCTTTTCCTGCCTCTGTTATGGCTTGTGCCAATTGCTGTAAAATAGCCGCTGGGAGTGAATTACTCTGGGGATGAAAAAATGAAATGGTACAAAGACCTTCGTTAGTAGTTGATTTTACAAAAGCTGTTTCCATTGCAATTATTTTGATTGTTCTTTTTTCGCAACCATGGTGAGGATTGTGGCCACTCCGGTTATTTCGTTTGTCTCATCTAAAATTTCTACCAGCCATTTGACAATCCCTTTTTCTATCTCATCTCCTCTTTTATAATCTTCTGGCTTTTCTACTACTCGTTTATCCTGTAATAATTTTTCTTTACAAGTAAAGCGAATTTGGATGCTGCTGCCCGGGTACACAGGTTTTGTGAAACGAAGTTCATCAATTCCATAGTTAAGCAGTACTGGATTTTTTTCATAGCTGTCCACAAATAGCCCTGCTGCTAAACTCATAATTAAGTAGCCGTGTGCTACTTGTTTTTCAAACATCGTATTTGAAAAATCTGTTTCGTGCAAATGGGCATAAAAGTGATCACCGCTTAAATCTGCAAATCGATCAATGTCTTCGGCTGTGATTAAGCGCGGTTCAGTTAAAAGTTGATCTCCGATCTCTAATTCTTCAAAGTATTTTTTAAACGGATGTTTTACTGGTTCTTTTCCTTTTGCATAGGGTTGGTATACATTGGTAATTGCAGTAATCATGCTGGGGGAACCTTGTAAGGCGGTTCGTTGCAAGTAATGTTTTACACCGCGAATGCCACCCATTTCTTCGCCGCCTCCAGCTCTGCCTGGGCCCCCATGCACAAGTAAAGGAAGTGGAGAGCCATGACCTGTACTCTCTTTGGCACAATCTCTATTGAGAACTAAAATTCTTCCATGATGGGTGGCTGCACCCAGTACATATTTTTTTGCTTCTTGTTCGTTGTTCGTTACAATGGTTGTAACCAGACTTCCTTTACCTAGTTTACTAAGTGTAATAGCTTCTTCTATTCCATTATAAGGCATCAAGGTGCTCACGGGGCCAAAGGCTTCTATCTCGTGGGGCTCATTGCTATGAAATGGTTTTTCATTGAGTAGTAGTAGAGGAGAGAGAAATGCTCCTTTGATCGCATCAGCATCTACTACTTCAACACTGTCTAGTGATCCATAGATGAGTTGAGAGCTTGCTAATAATTTTCTAACCTGTGTTAACACTTCTTCACGTTGTGAGATTCCAGCTAAACTCCCCATGCGGACTTTTTCATTTTGTGGAGACCCAATAATTGTTTGCGCTAACGCTTTTTTTAGCGACTCCGCAACGGCAGTTAACTGAGATTGGGGTACAAATATGCGACGCACACCGGTACAGCGTTGTCCGGATTTTAAAGTCATTTCTTTTCGGACTTCTTTAATAAACAAATCCCATTCTGGATCATTTGGCTGTACGGACTCACCTAACACTATACAATTAAGGCTGTCGGCTTCCATCGTAAAGGAGACATTATTTGCCAGTATCGAAGGAGTTCTTTTTAAGAGTGCTCCGGTATGTGCACTTCCTGTAAAGGTCACGCTATCTTGACTATCGACCCATTGGAGTAAATCTCCTGCACTTCCACATAGTAATTGCAAGGATCCTTCTGGAAAAATCTTGCTAGCAATA
>JBILMC010000189.1:0-3082 GCA_044375755.1 Chitinophagaceae bacterium | reverse complement strand
ATGCCAGTAATACTTGTGGGTGTGGAACAAGTTTTGCGGTGTAACAGATTTAGTTGACCTTAATAAAAAACCGGAAGTAATGCTTCCGGTTTTTTAATGGCATTCGTTTATTTCTATCCTTTATTCTTTTTCTTTGATTTTCCTTGCAGGTCAACCAAAATAGGAGCTGCAACGAATATTGAAGAGTAAACGCCGGTAATGACTCCCACGAGCATTGCAAAGGCAAATCCTCTTGTTACTTCACCACCTACTAGGAATAGAATCAGAATAGTCAAGAACACAGTCAACGATGTCATAATCGTTCTGCTTAATGTTTCATTGATTGCTCTATTGATTACTTCTCCCATCGGAGCGTTTGGCATCAGTCTTGAGTCTTCGCGAATTCTGTCAAATACAATGACTGTATCATTCATTGAGAAGCCAATCACAGTTAGTACAGCCGCGATGAAGTGCTGGTCAATTTCCAATGGGAATGGAACCAACTCCTTGGCGAAAGAAAATACAATTAGTGTAACAAATACGTCGTGTAGTAAGGCTACAATTGTTCCTAATGAGTATCTCCAGTCACGGAAACGGATGAAGATGTATAAGAAAATTACCAAAAGGGCAAAGAGTGTCGCTTTTACTGCGCCGGATTTGAGGTCGTCAGAGATGGTTGGTAAAACTTTCTTGGTTTGGGGAATGTAACGATCTGTTTTGAAGTCTTGGAAAGAGAGGTTTGAAGGAATATATTTTTTAAGTCCCTCGTACAGTCTGTACTCCACAATAGAATCGGCAACGGGTCCTCTTGTGTCTTTAATCAAGTAAGAGGTAGTGATTTCAAGTTTAGAGTTGTCACCGATTGTTTTTATAATTGTGTTTTCCCCTTCAAATGATTGATTCAGGTCTTTACGTACAGATTCCATGTCAACTTTTGTAGGGAATTGCACTGTATAGCTTCTACCTCCATTAAACTCCACTCCATAGTTGAATCCGTTGAAGAAGGAGCCGATGCCCCCTAAAAGCACTACGATTGAAATTACATAGGCAACTTTTCTGTACTCAATAAACTTGTATTTAGCATGCTGGAAAATACGGGTGGAAATAGCAGTAAAGTACTCTACATGCTTTTTCTTGTTCGTGAATAAATCACTCACCCAACGGCTAACCAGGATACCACAGAAAAGAGAAAGCAATAATCCTAAGATCTGTGTAGTAGCAAAACCTTTTACAGGCCCGAGTCCAAAATAGAAAAGAATAATTGCAGTTAAGAGGGTAGTGATATGTCCATCCAGTACTGGAGGGAGAGAACGGCTATATCCATCACTGATAGCTGTCAAATAACTTTTTCCTCTCTTCAATTCTTCTTTAATACGTTCGTAGATAACCACGTTAGTATCTACTGCCATACCAATTGTAAGAACTAAGCCGGCAATACCAGGTGCAGTTAGTGTAGCGCCCAAACCAGCTAGAATTCCTACTGTGAAAAGGAGGTTTAAAATAAGAGCAATATTTGCAATCCATCCACTTGTGTTGTAATAAAGTAGCATGAGTGCAAAAATCACCAAGAAGGAAACAATGAAACTCATAGAGCCGCCTTGAATTGCCTCCTCACCGAGTGTTGGACCTACTTGTTGCTCCTGAACAATTTTTGCAGGGGCAGGTAGTTTACCAATTTTCAAAATATTTGCAAGATCCGCCGCTTCCTGTTGTGAGTAATTGCCGGAAATAGAGGAAACGCCATTGGGGATTGGAGAAATAACATTGGGAGCAGATTGTACCACATTGTCCAGCACAATCGCAATTGGATTTCCCACGTTTTCCTCCGTCATTCTTTTCCAAATGGCTGCTCCAGCAGGACGCATCGTCATCTCAATCTGAACTTTGCCATATTGGTCAAAGTCTTGGCGAGCGTCAGAAATTGCATCGCCCTCTAGCTTGGCAGTAGTTCTGTTATACGTTTTTAAGGCATAAAGTGGCACAATAGAAGCAGATACTCCTTTAGCATCTTTATCGGGAACTCCGTAAGCCCAAATTACATCTGATGGGAAGTTATTTGCAAACTCATCAAGGTAAGAGCGAACAAGCGCAGAGTCCTTAATGGCGACCATTGCAGTAGCTCCCTGGTATACAACCGCACCTTTTTCATCTTGATAAGGTTGAATGAATTGTATATAGTTTGTAATCGAATTAGAAGGTAGGGAAGCGGTACTTGCCTTCTTGCTGGTGTCTGTTGATTTGTTGGTTATCGCATCAGATAGTTTTTTAGTGGCTCCAGTATCTTTTGTTTCAGTTGAAGTAGTAGCCTTTGCAAGAGAGGAAGTATCTTTTTTAGCAGTAGTATCTGTCGCTCCACCATACTTCACATTGAAAGCTTCAATAGTGCGCTGCCAACCAGAAGCATAGTTGTTGTTCTTAAGGGTGTAAACTTCCCAGAATTGAAGATTGGCCGTGCTCTGCAATAACTTCCGGACTCTTTCCTTGTCCTTAATACCTGGTAATTCAACGGTAATCAATCCGCGATTTGGAATTGGGTTGATAGAGGGCTGTGCAACTCCAAACTGGTCAATACGTGTGCGAAGCCGGTCGAAAGTGAGATCAAATGCAGCTCTTGCTTGCTCTCTAATATAATTTTCAACTTCCTGATCTGTGGATTTGATATTGATTGCGTTTGAGCTTGCGCCAGAAAACAAAGTAGCAAGCGGACGCGTTGCCTCTAATTTGCGGTACTCTTGAATAAAAAGTGTAATAAAATCTGCATCGCTATTAGCCTTTCTTAAATCGGCATTTTTTAGGGCATTTAAAAAATTTGGATCAACTGAGTTATTTGATAATGAACGCAACAGCCCAGACATTTCAACTTCAAGCGTTACGTTCATGCCGCCTTGTAAGTCCAGTCCTAAGTTTAATTCCTCCTCTTTTGCCTTTTTATAACTCATGGCACCATTAATACCATATGTTACAGTTTCGTTTTCACTGGCTTTGATTAAGCTATCTTGGTAAGCACGTTTTCTGGCATCCAGAAATTCTTGCCACACCGCCTGTGAATCCTTGTTTGAGGGGTATTTGGCAGAGGGGGTGGGATACGTCTTGCTGACGTATT
>JBILMC010000223.1:0-2670 GCA_044375755.1 Chitinophagaceae bacterium | reverse complement strand
GGCTTATACCTCAAAAAAATTTCAAGTAGGAGCATCTGTTAGCCAGTTGATACAATCAAAACTTGACTTTTACACGGGCACACTCACTACAACCGAAAAATCTCGTTTATACAGACACTTTTATTTATTTGGTTCCTACAAATGGAAAGTGGATGACAACACAATGGTTATTCCGAATTTTCTAATGATCTATTTACCAAATGCGCCAACGGAAATACAGGCGGGTGCACGGGTAGAACATCGTGAATTATTTTGGTGGGGACTTTCGTTACGTGCTCGTCAAAGCTGGATGTTATCAGCTGGGGTAAACGTGCAAAAGAAACTTAGGCTTGGCTATTCATTTGATATTTACTCCACGCCTTTAAGCGTTTTTGATAAAGGTCCCAATGCCCACGAAGTGATTTTGTGCTACCAATTTGTGAAGTAAAGTAACACTTCTTATCGCTTCGCTTTCGCTGGATTTAAATTTGTAAATTCGTAATCCATGGAGGCGCTCGCACAAATAGCTAACTATAATTTATCGCCAGAAGAGGAAAAAAAACTCATTCTCCGTGAATACCGATCGCTTTTGCGTATTCTTAAGTCACGTATAAAGCCAGGTGATAAAGAATTATTGCGAAGAGCTTTTGAGATGGCTGCTGAAGCGCACGAGACCATGCGCCGAAAATCAGGTGAACCTTATATTTTACATCCAATCGCCGTTGCAAAAATTTGTGTTGAAGAAATTGGATTGGGCGTTCGTTCTACACTTTGTGCTTTATTACATGATACGGTAGAGGATACGGATATTACGCTTGATGATATCCGACGTGAGTTTGGGGAAGAAATAAGTCGTATTGTAGATGGCTTGACTAAGATTGCAAATGTTATTGATGTTAACGCATCACAACAGGCCGAGAATTTTAAAAAGATACTATTGACGCTTACAGATGATCCTCGGGTGATTTTAATTAAGCTGTCAGATCGCTTGCATAACATGCGCACGTTGGATGTGATGAAGAGAGAGAAGCAATTAAAGATTGCATCTGAAACAATTTTTATTTATGCGCCTCTTGCACATCGTATGGGTCTTTACTCCATCAAAACAGAAATGGAAGATCTGGCTATGAAATATATGGAGCCAGAAACCTACAAGGATATTGCACGTAAACTAGCAGAAACTAAAAAGGATCGTACGCGCTTTATTAATGACTTTATTCGACCCATCAAGGAAAAGCTTGAAAAGTCTGGGATCAAGGGTGAAATTTATGGCCGACCTAAGAGCATTCATTCTATATGGAATAAAATGAAAAAGAAGGGAGTCGAGTTTGAGGAAGTGTACGATCTGTTTGCGATTCGTGTAATACTGGACTCCGCTGCTGAAAAAGAAAAAGAGGAATGTTGGAAAGTTTATTCACTTATAACAGATGAGTATAGTCCTTCTCCTGAACGACTACGCGATTGGTTGAGTAACCCTAAGGCTAATGGGTATGAAGCGTTACATACTACTGTGATGGGCCCTCAGGGAAGATGGGTTGAAGTACAAATACGTTCAGAACGTATGAATGAAATTGCAGAAAAGGGATTAGCTGCACATTGGAAGTACAAAGAGGATAATCAAGATGAAAGTCGATTTGATAAATGGTTTCAGCAAATCCGAGAAGTGATAACGAATCAAGAAACGGATAGCATCGATTTTTTGCAGGATTTCAAAACTAGTTTTTTAGCAGAGGAAATTTATATTTATACACCAAAGGGAGATGTCAAGATGTTGCCAGTTGGCTCAACAGCTTTAGATTTTGCATTTTCAATTCATAGTGCAATTGGTGTCAAAACGATTGGTGCGAAAGTCAATCATAAGTTAGTTCCAATAAGTCATAAACTCCAAAGTGGAGATCAGGTAGAGATTATTACAAGTAATAAGCAAAAAGCTTCTGAAGACTGGTTAAATTTTGTGGTAACCTCTAAAGCAAAAGGACGCATCCGTGATTCGCTTAAAGAGGAAAAAAGAAAAATTGCGGAAGAAGGTAAGTACACACTGCAGCGAAAATTAGAGGGTATGGGTGCTGCTTTTTCGCAGAATAATATTGACGAACTGGTACAATGGTATAAGGCAGGTTCAAACCTTGATTTGTTTTATAGTATTTCTATCAAGGAAATTGACCTGAAAGACCTCAAATTATTTAAACTCGTTGGTGATCGTATAGAGGCGCCTCGTCCTGCAAAATTAGTTACAACAGTTGCAGATAAGCCTGAGATCATTCCGTATCATCAACTTCCGAAACGAGATACGGAACTTATCATTTTTGGGGAGAAGAGCGATAAGGTGGTGTACAATCTTGCTAATTGTTGTAAACCCATTCCCGGCGATGACGTGTTTGGATTTGTAACAACTGGAAAGGGATTGACAATCCACCGTACCAGTTGTCCGAATGCTGCCAAATTATTGGCTAGTTATAGCCACCGGGTGGTAAAAACCAAGTGGGCAAAGAATAAAGAAATTTCCTTTTTGACAGGTATAAAAATTGTTGGTTTGGATGACGTGGGTGTAGTGAGCATGATAACGAATTTGATTAGTAGTGAACTAAAAATCAATATTGCTGCATTAACAATTGAGGCAAAAGAGGGACTTTTTAAGGGTAACATCCGTTTGTACGTACATGACAAGGACGAGTTGGAGAAATTGGTTCA
>JBILMC010000032.1:0-10059 GCA_044375755.1 Chitinophagaceae bacterium | reverse complement strand
GGAGTTGAGTCTGTAGAAAGGTATGATATGGAAGATATCCCTGGATGATCGTTGATATTTTCTTATATTGTACGGCTTAAAACTACTAACTGCATTTCCTTTAAATGAATCAAGCCCCAAGCCGTTTATTTCAGTTTTTTTTACTACTATTCTTTGTAAATTTCTCAAGCGCCCAGAATTTTTCACTGAATTGTACCCGTGACACAGTTATACCAGGTTGTCCAGCAAATATTTGCTTTACATTAAAAGGTAGAATACCAGATATTCGAAAGGAAACTTCTTCATATACTATTAATCCTACAAGTACTACTCCAGGCTGTTTTCCTGTATATGTTACACCAAATGACCCAGGGGGTACTTCTACTAACCTAACGATTGATGATAGGTACTCTTCATTGATAACGATTGGTTTTCCTTTCTCATTTTATGGTACTCTTTATAATACTTTGGCTGCAAGCACAAATGGATATTTGACATTTGATGCATCCAGAGCAGGCTTGAGTGCAGCATGGAGTATTCCTTCAGACTTACCTAGCGCTAGCTATGACAGGGCTGTTATTATGGGACCTAACCATGATTTATTTCCATCCGCTAGCCAGCCAAATCAACGAATACAGTACCAAGTTTATGGAACGGCCCCTCATCGTAGATGGGTGCTCAGCTTTAATGAGGTTAGACTTTTTTCTTGTACCAATCTTGATCAGAACACTCATCAAATTGTCTTATATGAGTCATTGAATGTAATCGAGGTTTTAGTTTTTAGTAAGCAAACTTGTACAGGGTGGAATAATGGTCGCGCTGTAATTGGTATACAAGACTGGGATCGCACTATGGGGATGATGGCTCCACGCAGATCGGCGTTGGGCCCAACCTGGGGAGGGCTGAATATGAATGAGAGCTGGAGATTTGCTCCCAACGGTGGCCCATCATTATTAAAACGGGTTGAGCTGTTGGACAACAACGGAACTATTATTGAAACTATTCTACCAGCTGCTGTCACTAATTTGGGTAATGGTAATTTAGAAGTGGCTTTCCCAAATATTTGTCCGCCTGGGGGCTCAGTTACCAATTACGTGATTCGTTCTGTATTTGAAAAATTTGATGACCCTACCATTGAAATTTCTACCTCTGACACAGTCAGAGTCAATCGATCTAATGGACTATCGGCAACTAGTAGTTCAACCCCAACAGCTTGTGGAAATAATAATGGCTCCATTTCCATTACAAATTTATCAGGAGGAACAACCCCTTACCAATTTTCTATCAATGGTGGAACATCTTGGCAAGCTAGTAATACGTTTAGCGGACTTGCCGCAGGTTCTTACACGGTAACTGTAAAAGATGCGACAGGTTTATGTACCACTGCTTTATCTGTTGTTGTCTCATCTGCAGGTAGCCCCACTGCTAATTTTAATTCTATTAGTACATCATGTTTAGGTGCGACCAATGGTACTTTAACTGTTACTCCTTCTAGCGGAACTCCTCCTTTTCAATTTTCAATTGACGGAGGAGCTTTTGTTTCTGGTAACGCTCCTTTTACTTTTACAGGTCTTTCATCGGGCAATCATACTGTTTTAATTAAAGATGCCACTGGTTGCGTGAGTAATGCTTCGATTATAGCGGTTTCGTCGGGGCCAGCTTTAACTACAACCGCAACTTCAACGCCTGTGCTTTGTAATGGGACAAGCACAGGCTTGCTTACAGTAGCTATTCCTTTTAATGGTACACCACCTTATCAATATTCCCTGGATGGACTTAGCTGGCATAGTTCCAATCAGTTTTCTGGCTTGTCAGCTGGCACGTATAACATACGGTTCAGGGAGAGTAATGGTTGCCAAGGTTCTACTTCTGTTGTGGTAACTGAACCCTCAACTATTACCAGTACAACAAATACAATTCCAGTTATTTGCAATGGACAGGCCAATGGGACCTTAACAGTTACTGCAACAGGTGGCACAGCGCCTTACCAATTTAGCGTGGATGGAGTTAACTGGCAATCTGCTACTGCTTTTAACCTCGCAGCTGGAGCATACACTATATCGATAAAGGATGCTAACAGTTGTCTAACAACTTCTTCTGTAACAATCACAGAACCTGCTGCACTTGCTGCAACCATCACAACTACAAATGCAACTTGTAATGGTGGAAATGATGGCAGACTTACAATAACAGCAGCAGGAGGAAATGGCGGCTTTGGATATTCAATTGATGGAGGCGTTAACTGGCAAAGTAGCGGAACATATAGTGTCGCGCCAGGGATTTATCAAATTAGGGTGAGAGATGCTTTGAATTGCACCTATACAGGTACTGCTACCGTTGGACTTACCAATGATCTTACTTTCACTCCGCATGCAGATCCAACTATATGTGAAAGTAGATCTACTCAATTGAATGTTTTATCAAATGGGTTACAATTTGATTGGACCCCCGCCACTGGCTTGAGCGCGGTGAACATTTCTAACCCCATTGCTTCACCCTTAACAACGACCCAATATGTTGTGAAGATTACCTTGGGAAGATGTATAACAAGCGATACAGTGGTAGTGCGCGTTAATGCTGCGCCTATTCCTGAGGCCGGTGCTGATCGGGTAATTTGTTTTGGCCAATCCTTAGTACTTCAAGGGTCAGGGGGGACTGCTTATCAATGGACCCCTCCCACTTATTTAAACAACGCCTCATTTCCCAATGCGACTTCCACGCCTGATCGTGATATTTTTTACGTACTAAGTATACTTTCTGATGCCAATGGATGCGCCGGACTTACAACGGATACAGTTAAAATTCACGTTACACCACCCATCCAGGTATTAACGTACCCTTCTGACACAATTGGTTATCCGGGTGATCAGTTCACTATACTGGCTGTTGCAAATGATCCTGATGTAACATTTTACAGCTGGACCCCTTCAGTAGGCTTGAGCAATACCCTGGTTTCCGACCCAATGGTAACGATAGGTGCTATTGGTTCAGATGTCCGCTATAAAGTAGTTGCCTCAACAATGGCTGGTTGTAAAGGCGAGGCTTTTGTTAACGTTAGGGTATACAAGGGTCCGGATATTTATGTTTCAACTGGATTTACGCCCAATGGCGACGGCAGAAATGATCGATTTACGCCATTCCCTGTGGGCATGAAAAGTTATAATTACTTCAGGGTTTTTAACCGATGGGGGCAAATGGTCTTTCAATCTAAAACAATGAATGATGGGTGGGATGGTACTGTTGGTGGTCAAAAGCAGCCTGAGGGAATTTATATCTGGATGATTGAAGGGATAACCAAAGATGGTCGTGTAATTACAAAAAAAGGCTCGATAATGCTGATTAAATAGGCCTATTTTCGCGACGCACATTTTATAAATATGGTTGACGTAATTCTTGGCCTCCAATGGGGCGACGAAGGAAAAGGAAAAATCGTTGATTTTTTTGCGAAAGATTATCAAGTGGTAGCTCGCTTTCAGGGCGGACCTAATGCAGGACACACTTTGTATGTGAATGACAAAAAATTGGTGTTACACCAAATTCCCTCTGGAATATTTCATTCGGGGATTGTCAATTTGATTGGTAATGGAGTTGTGTTGGACCCTGTAACACTTAAGCGTGAATGCGAAAGTGTTGCTGCATTTGGTGTGGATGTTAAAAAGAATTTATTCATTGCTGATCGCACGCACTTGATCGTTCCTACACATCGTGCGCTGGATAAAGCCGCAGAGCTTTCCAAAGGAAATCAAAAGATTGGTTCAACCTTAAAAGGAATTGGGCCTGCATATATGGATAAGACAGGACGCAACGGATTACGCGTGGGCGATTTATTAGATAAGAATTTCACAACACAATACATCAAGCTTCGTTTAAAGCACCAGCGTTTATTAGATAGTTATGGTTTTCAGGAAGACATTAGCGCTTGGGAAGAAGAATTTTTTGAGGCTGTTGAATTTTTACGTGGTCTCAACATTGTGAACGGCGAGTATTTTATCAACGAAAAGATAAAGGCGGGTAAAAAAATTTTGGCAGAAGGGGCACAAGGAAGCATGCTGGATATTGATTTTGGAACCTTTCCTTTTGTAACCTCCTCCAATACCATTGCGGCGGGTGTTTGTAATGGGTTAGGAGTGGCACCTAATCATATTGGAGAAGTCATTGGTGTAACCAAGGCGTATTGTACCCGCGTGGGAAGCGGTCCGTTTCCAACAGAATTGGAAAATGAAACGGGAGAAGAGCTTCGCCGTGTTGGGAATGAATTTGGTGCTACAACAGGACGTCCCCGTCGTTGTGGATGGATCGATTTGGTAGCGCTTCGTTATACTTGTATGATCAATGGGGTTACAAAATTGGTAATGACTAAGGCAGATGTGCTGGATTCTTTTGCAGAATTATCGGTTTGTACAGCCTACGAGGTTAATGGAAAAGAAACCACTGAAATTCCCTACCAATTGGAGCGTGCGCAGCCTGCACCGGTTTGGAAAAAATTTCCCGGTTGGAATCAAACAACGAGTGTATGTAAAGAATTTGCATCCCTTCCTGTTGCAATGAAAACATATGTAGATTTTATTAATAAGTATCTGGGTGTGGAGGTAAAATATATTTCCAATGGTCCTGGTCGGGATCAATTGGTGCTTGTTCCCTGATTCTATAATTCTAATCAAAAAAGAATTTTAAAAAATTTGGCGATTTAAAAACTTCGCTGAAAATTTACATTACTAATCCGGTCCAGCTATGGCTATCAAACCCGAAAAGGTAAAAAAGCTTACAGAGAAACCTGCGGCTAAAGTTGCTGCTAAAGATTCTTCAAAACCCAAAAAGAGTAAGGTAGATGAGGAGGATGAAGAGGAAGTAGATGATGATTGGGAAAAACAGGAGGAAGAAGATAATTGGGATCCTGATTTTGAGGAATTCGATTTGCCTAAATCAAAAGGAAAAAAAGGTCCAGCCAAAAAAGGTGAAGAGGAAGATGATTTTAAGCTAGATGAGGATGAGTTTGGGGAGGATGATCTTTTTAATGACAAAGGCTTTGAAGAGGAAGATGATTTTTAATTCCTAGCTAATCGCTCTTGATTCTATTTTCCTTTCAGTAATAACTGAAGACTCTCTTCCAGGATCATTTCTTTTTTTTCTATAAATACTTGCATACAGGCATGAGAAAGGCGAAGTGTATATTCGCCCTTCATCGATATCGCTTCATCAAAGGAGGGATTCAAGCGACGAAATTCCTGCGGATCTGTTTCGGTGTATTTTAAAATTGCTTCTTTTTTATAACGTCCCCGCAACACTATCGTTGTTGTTTGTGCCAACTCCTCTGAGGTAAGCGGAAGTTGTAATTTCTCTTGTTGGGTTTGTCTTTCTTGTTTTGTAAGGGTAGTTACGCCTCCATTTCCTTCAAAAACATAATGCGTAGCAATAAATTTTTTGACATGGTTCATCGATTCTGCGGGTAAGTGATATTGCAATTTCCAAAAATCACGACTTTGGCTGCGACGGATTGCACGTTCAACAGCCCCTTCGCCGCCATTGTAAGCTGCAATGACCAGTAGCCAATCTTGGAACTGTGTAAAAAGGTCTTTTAGATAGCGGGTTGCAGCTTTTGTGCTTTTTATGTAGTCCATTCGCTCGTCCAACGCAGGCGTGATGGTTAATCCATAGCGACGTCCTGTTGCTGGCATAAATTGCCAGGGACCCACGGCGCCTGCCCATGACTGGGCAGTAGAACGTAGTCCTGATTCAATTACTGCTAAGTATTTTAACTGTCCGGGTAAACCCGATTCCGTTAATACCTGATCCATCATATTGAAATAGGGAAGTCCCCAATCTTTCATTTTTTGAAGTCCATTTCCATAACGACTCATGTAGGACTCTACAAACGAAATAGCCTGTGGATTCAATTTTACGCCGGAGGGGTTCTTCCAACTGGTTGTGTCAAAAAGGGTGTTGAACCCTCTTGGTCCTGATTGGGAGAAAGTGGATAGCGATAAAAATAAGACGATACTTGAAGCGAGTAATCCCCTTGCGGAACTCCAAAAGGGGGATGTGCGGCATTCAGAATAAAAGAGATTAGTCTTTAACAGAGCGAGTAACATCATTGGCGCTCTCTTCGATTTCTTTTTTCACGTTATTCTTGGCGTCGTTGAATTCACGAACTCCTTTTCCAAGCCCTTTCATCAATTCAGGAATTTTACGACCTCCAAATAGAAGTAATACGATTACAAGAATGATGATGATCTCATTGGTGCCAAGCATTCCGAGTAAAATAGGATTTGTCATATTCGAGAGTTGTATTGTAAAGATAGGATACCAGAAAGTTAACGACATAAAAAATCCCGACTTGTTGAGGAGACGGGATTTTTTTTAACAGGTCGCTGTAGATTAAGCTTCAGCTGATTCGCTAACAGCCATTCTCTTTTCACGGATACGTGCGCTCTTACCACTACGCTTACGCTGATAGAAAAGTTTAGCACGACGTACTTGACCGGTTTTATTTAATTCGATAGAATCAATGTTGGGGGAAAAGATTGGGAATACTCTTTCTACGCCTACGCCATCCGAAATTTTACGAACGGTAAAGCTGGCAGTGTGTCCAGTTCCCTGTTTTTTGATCACATCGCCCTTGAAGGACTGGATACGCTCCTTGTTTCCCTCAATGATCTTGTAATTGACGGTAATATTGTCGCCGGGTTTGAAAGCCGGGAACTCTTTTTTAGCCGTCAGCTGCTCGTGTACAAAGGCAATGGCGTTCATATCAAAAGTTTTAAGGACGGCAAAGGTAGTGAAAATCACCCTAACGGGCAACATTTACCGCTCTTTTTTCGCGTATGACTGTCACCTTTATTTGGCCGGGGAAAGTCATCTCTGTTTGGATTTTTTGGGCTATTTCAAAGGAAAGGCGGTCTGATTCCTGGTCGCTGACCTTTTCGGCTTCCACAATCACCCTTAACTCACGACCGGCCTGGATGGCATAGGCTTTCTCTACGCCTGTGTAGGACATAGCCAGGTTTTCCAGGTCCTTGATACGCTGCAGGTATTGCTGCATGATCTCCCTTCTGGCTCCTGGTCGGGCACCCGAAATGGCGTCACAGGCCTGGATAATGGGGGAGATTACATATTGCATTTCCATTTCGTCGTGGTGTGCCCCAATAGCATTCACCACGGCAGGATTTTCACCGTATTTCTCAGCTAATTTGGCTCCTAATAGGGCGTGGCTTAATTCACTTTCCTCATCCGGTACTTTTCCAATATCATGCAATAATCCGGCGCGTTTTGCAAGCTTGGGGTTCAGTCCTAATTCTGCAGCCATGGTCGCACACAAATTGGCTGTTTCACGACTGTGCATGAGTAGGTTTTGGCCATAGGAAGAGCGAAAACGCATTCTTCCAACCATTCTGATTAGCTCTTTATGCAGTCCGTGGATACCCAGCTCAATGACGGTGCGCTCACCGATTTCCATGACCTGCTCTTCGATTTGCTTTCTTGTTTTCTCTACCACCTCCTCGATACGGGCGGGGTGAATACGCCCATCGCTAACCAATCTTTGTAAACTGAGTCGGGCTATTTCACGGCGTAGGGGGTCAAAGCTTGATAACAAAATCGCTTCCGGGGTGTCATCTACAATAAGGTCCACTCCGGTGGCCGCTTCGATTGCACGGATGTTTCGACCTTCCCGGCCAATGATTTGACCTTTGATCTCATCACTTTCAAGGTTGAACACCGTAATAGAATTTTCAATCGCCTGCTCCGCAGCAGTACGCTGAATAGTTTGAATAATGATTTTTCTGGCTTCCTTTTGCGCTTTTTGCTTGGCTTCTTCGATAATGTCCTGTTGAAGCGCTAGGGCCTTAGTCTGCGTTTCGTTGCGTAGGCTTTCAATGAGTTGCGCACGGGCGTCATCTGCAGAGAGATTAGCAATTTTTTCCAAACGGCGAATGTGTTCTTCCTGGTGTTTCTCCAGCTCCGTTCTTTTAATGTTGACCAATTCAATTTGACGATTCAGGTTTTCCTTGATCGTCTCGTTTTCCTTGATCTGCTTGTCTAGGTTATTTTCCTTCTGACTGATTGATTGTTCTTTTTGACGGGCTCTGTTTTCCGAATCATTGATCTTACGGGTTTTTTCAAGCACCTCTTTTTCGTGTTCAGCTTTTAACTGAACAAAGCGCTCTTTTGCCTGCAATTCCTTTTCCTTCCGGACGGTTTCGGCTCTGAGTTCTGCTTCCTTTAAAATGGTTTGTGCTTGAATTTCAGCCTCTTCGATCTGCTTACGGCTTCCCTTCGCAAAGAGGACGCGACCTGCCAGGAGGCCAATTCCTCCAGCGGCTACGCCAATTATGGCGTATAATATATTGGGATCCATTGAATTTTTGATTTAAGTGTTTCACAATGCTTGTTCCACAAATATGTGGCTTAGCAAAGGTACGGAAAGATGCGTATATTGGTCCCCTTAATTTACCCTATGCGCACACTCCTTTTAACAGTCTTTTTCTTTCCTTTTGCCGTAATGGCCCAGGATGAGGCTAAGTCTTTGTCTATCAAAGGTGATTTGAAAAATTTTAAAACAGAGCCCGAGTGGGTTTATTTATACCATAAAGTAGGAGGAGTTTTTGTAACCGATAGCTGTAAAATTGCTGAGGGGGGCTACTCTTTTTCCGTTCAGTTAGATGAGCCGGATTTGTTGCGGTTACGAGTTAAATTTCCTGTGTTGAAAGATGCAGCAAAAGCCAAACAGGCTGTTCCGATTGGCTCAGGTTCTATGGCGCAGAACAGAGACTACTTTGTATTTTATGCGGGACCTGGAAAAGTCAAGATTAGTTCAGTTGATTCATTCAGTAACGGTACTGTAAAGGGTTCAAAAAATCATGAAGCGTATTTGCGTCTTCAAGCGGGGATGAAGCCTTTTGAAGATCAAATGAAGGGGCTTTATCAAGAGTATGCGAAGGCAAATGCAGCAAAAGATCTTACTAGCCGCGATCGTGTAGAAGCTAGAATTGATAGTATGGATGAAGCGATGAAAGAGTCTGTGTTAGCACCTTTTGCTAAAGCTGAACCTTCTTCTCCTGTTGCTTTTTATGCATTGCAACAGTATGCAGGATATGATATTAATCCTGAAAAAGTAGAGCCCCTTTACGAAGGATTGTCTGAAACAATTCGGAGTTATCCATCGGTGGTGGCGTTTAAGGATCGATTGGAGACTGCAAAAAAAACAGGTGTTGGTCGTATCGCCCCCGACTTCACCCAAAATGACACACTCGATCAGCCCGTGCAACTTTCATCTTTACGTGGTAAGTATATATTGGTTGATTTTTGGGCCAGTTGGTGTGGTCCTTGCAGACAAGAAAATCCCAATGTGGTAAAAGTTTTTAATCAATACAAGGATAAAAATTTTCATGTGTTGGGTGTATCATTGGATCGTGAAGGACAAAAAGACAAATGGATGAAAGCTATTCATGATGATAAGCTAACCTGGACACATGTAAGCGATTTGAAATTCTGGAATAATGCAGTTGCTAAACAATACGGCATTCAGGCAATTCCTCAGAATTTATTAGTGGACCCGCAGGGAAAAATCATTGCAAAAAATTTAAGAGGCGAGGCATTAGTTAAGAAAATGCAGGAGCTATTAGGCAATTAAGCTCAGCGTTGTTTTAATTCCGCATCAATTAACTGTTCAAGCAGTTGCAATCCTTTTTTTAATTCATCATTGCCGGCTTGTTCGATTGTACTATCGAGGTTGTCGGTAGTGTTGGATCCAGGTTGGTTGGCAAACCAAAGAAGAGTCATGGAGATATAATCCTGCATGTCCTTTCCAACGTACAAGGATTTTAATTCCACAATCTTATCATTGATTGTTTTTAAGGTTTGGCGTACTTGTGCCTCGTCCTTAGCTTCTACCTTGATTCGGTAGGTGCGATCGCCAATAATGGCTGATAGTGGAACTAGTTCACTCATGATTTATTCTCCAAGTTGAGTAATACAACGATCAATTTCGCGGATGTATTGATTTATTTTTTTCTCCATTTCTTTTCGATCTGCTTCATTCAGATTTTCTTGATTGAGCTTTAACACATGTAGTTGTTGTTCTGC
>JBILMC010000188.1:0-3103 GCA_044375755.1 Chitinophagaceae bacterium | reverse complement strand
TACGTGCTGGTGTTAATTTTATTGAAATATCTGCAGTGTCCGTATTTTTTCTTGCTTGCACATCTAGGTTAATCAGACGCCATGCACCCATAGAATTCAACTGATTCAGTGTCTTTAAATAATTGCGTTGATCGTAAAGGGCGCCTGGTGTAAAGTGTATTTTATCATTAAAGACATTTTGGTGAAACTGGGGTCTGAAACTATGTATTTCAAACCCATCTCTTTTCGTAATAATCGGAGTTAATCCACTAGTGTCAGCTGAAAAATCTGGGAATACTTTTACCCACCCAATTTTGTATGCCTTGAGTTTGTTTTGATCTACATCTGAACGTAAGCGAATATCCAACTTTGCGGTGGGGTTCTCGCTTCGTTTTTGCATCTGAGTTAACAATTCTAATTGCTCCACCGGGTCAGCGGTAGGGCGTAACAATGCAATGTCCAGCGTGTCCCAAATACCAACTAGTTCATCTCGGGTAAAACGGAGATAGCCATTATTCCTGTAAAGATCCACCAGGCGGTCAAATTCATCTGCTATGATTCCTTTTGCGAAAGGTTTCCCTTTTTCAATCGTTGCATCCTTAACATGGTGCAGTGTAATCTTCTGTAGGGCAGAATCAAAAAGTTGATAGCGTACGGTGTCGATTAAAAATGCAGAGCCGGGGTTTACATAGAAATTTAATTGCACTCTTTTCTGATCTTTCCCTACTTGAGTAACAATGGTATCAAAATGAATTGTCCCTCTGAAATAGCCAAGTGAACGAAGAAGAGCTTGCATATATTCAACCGTTTTGCTTGCGTAGCTCGTTTCATAAACTGGGGGATATTTAAGGGTACTGTAAAAAAGTTTTGACACAGTACGGGAACGTAAACTGTCATCCAGTTGTCCTTTTAGTTTGTTTTTTAAGCCCTCCTTTTCTTCCTGTGTCAGGCTTCCTTCAACTTTTATAGTAGTTTTGAATACAAATGGGTTTCCTACCGGATATTTTTTGGGAATAACACTGCATGAGGTCAAGGTTAGAAGGCACAAAAAAATAAACAAAGCCGGCAGTGAAGATTTCAATGAAAGTGGCCGGTATGCTTGCATCACAAACTTGTAGAGATTATGCTTATTAAGTCAAAAATCAAAGATATTCAAAGTTTAGTCGGTAAAAAATATCGGGACGATACGGGTCTTTTTTTAATCGAGGGACCAAAGTTGGTAGAGGAGTGCTTGGTTCAAAATCATACTCAGGTAAAGGAAATTTTTGCTTTGGAAAGTTGGATTGATTCAAATTTTTCTGAGCTTAAGGAGGTTCCTTATACAGTTGTTAACGAAGGGGAACTACTTCGAATTTCACAGTTATCAACCCCAAATCAGGTTGTCGCGATTGTAAAGCAGTTTACTTATCCGCCATTACTGACCAAGAGGAACCTTACACTTGTATGTTGTGGCATTCAAGATCCAGGAAATTTTGGAACGATTATTCGAACAGCAGACTGGTTTGGAGTCAAACAACTCGTTTGTAGTATGGATACCGTTGATCAGTATAATCCCAAAGTAGTACAAGCCTCGATGGGAAGTTTGGGCAGGGTTTCGATTTTTTATCAGGAACTTGATCAATGGCTTATTGCCCAAAAAAACATACCTATCTATGCTGCTGTTTTGAACAAGAAGCCACTCTTTGTTGAGCATCCTCTTGAGGAAGGAATTATTTTGATCGGAAATGAATCAAAAGGGGTCCCTCCACAGCTATTGTCAGAGCAGGTCAGACAGTTTAGTATTCTGGGAAAGGGTAAAGCTGAATCGTTAAATGTTGCTGTTGCAACAGGAATTATATTAGCTCAGCTCAGCTAAATCTAATTGCACGAATAGGACTGATTCTCCTAACAAGTAAAGTGGGAAGCAGTAAAACGAATAGGCTTGTAACGAATGTGCCTACCATGATCAGTGCAATAGGAACAGGTAAGATTTTAAATTCAATTTTATCGATGTAATAGGCGCTTTCATTTAAGTGTATAAATCCTGTTTTTTGCTGTATGCCCATCACAACGAAAGCTATGAGCGTTCCTAAAAAAATTCCTGCTGTAGTGAGCAGTATTGCATACCGAAGAAATAGTTGTTGGATTGTTTTGTCAGTTGCGCCAAGTGCCTTCAATATGCCAATCATTTGAATTCTTTCCAGTACTAACACAAGAAGTGAGGTGATTAAATTGATCAGCGCTACTACTGTCATGATCGCAATCAGAACGTTACGGGTTACCACTTGCATGTTCAGCCAGTCAAATAATTGTGGGGCTACATTTTTAATGGGTATTGCATCCCAGGTAGCAGGAAAGTTCTCAGCTTGATATAACTCATTGGCAATTTTATCCATTTGAGAGGGGTCTCGGATAAAAATCTCATACCCGCCAACTTGATTCTCATTCCAGCCACTCACTTGTCTGATCAATTGAAGATCTACTAAGGCGAATAGACGATCATATTCTTCTATGCCGGTTTGAAATATTCCCGCAATAAAGACTTTTTTTGCTCGCGGAGTTCCCTCTTGTTGTGTAAAATAGAGAACAAGGGAGTCATTTACTTGTAGTTGAAGACGGCTTGCTTGTTGTTGAGAAACTAGTATACCTCTCAAAAAATCACTTGATTTATCTTTAGGAATGGAACCTTTTTTTAGAAATTGGGCATAATTATTCCAGCCTTTCTCATAATCTACCCCCTTTAGCAAGACACCCTCCATCTCATTTCTGGTTTTTAATAATGCATACTGAGTGGCAAATGGATGAATGGATAATACAGAAGGTTGAAGTTGTACGAATTGAATTAATGAATCATTACGTTCAATGGGGTTCATTTTTTCCAAAACTGACAAAGACGGTTGTTTCTCTTGTATTCGAATATGTCCCCAAAAACCAAATATTTTGTTTTGAACAGCCTGCTGAAAACCCGCAGCCATACAGACGGTTATGATCATAGTCATGACACTCACGACAGTAGCTGCAAAAGAGAGTCGTAGAATAAATCGCGAATAACTTTTTTGTTTGCTAAACGCAATGCGGTCTGCCAGATAATTTGCCAGGTTCAAATCGAATCGGTTTTCAATTCATTTTATTACATTGCTATATG
>JBILMC010000015.1:0-12881 GCA_044375755.1 Chitinophagaceae bacterium | reverse complement strand
TACCCGAAGAGCGGATTGTGTTGGGGAACAAAAAAGATAATTTCTGGGAAATGGGTGACACAGGTCCTTGTGGTCCCTGCAGCGAAATCCATGTGGATTGTCGATCTGATGAAGAAAGAAAAAAAATCCCGGGCCAACAATTAGTAAATAAAGATCACCCGCAGGTGATTGAGATTTGGAATAACGTATTTATCCAATACAATCGCAAAAAAGATGGAACACTGGAGCCACTACCCTCAACGCATGTGGATACAGGAATGGGTTTAGAACGATTGGTACGCGTTTTACAGGGAAAAACATCCAATTACGATACAGATATTTTTAGCGGCACTATTCGGCAGGTTGAAAAAATTACAGGGGTAAATTATGATGGCTCTGATAGTAAACAGGCTATTGCCTTTCGTGTATTAGCGGATCATATTCGTGCGATTAGCTTCACAATCGCAGATGGGCAATTGCCCTCTAACACGGGAGCTGGGTATGTTATTCGAAGAATTCTACGGAGAGCGGTTCGCTACTATTATTCTTACTTGGAGTACAAGCAGCCGTTATTGGCTCAATTGGTGCCGATTTTGGCAAAACAATTCGAAAATGTGTTTCCAGAGTTACAGCAGCAAGTCGATTTTGTTGGACGTGTTGTACGTGAAGAAGAGGAAGCATTTTTACGAACACTAGAAAAAGGGTTGAAACGAATTGATGAGTTGATGCAATCCAGTAAAGGCGTGATTCCTGGGACTGCAGCTTTTGAATTATATGACACCTATGGCTTTCCTATTGACTTAACACGTTTAATCGCTTCCGAAAACAAACTACAGGTAGATGAACCAGGTTTTGAGACGGAGATGAAAAAGCAAAAAGATCGGAGTCGCGCCGCAACTGCTATTGATGCAGGTGATTGGGTTGTATTTGAAGAAGGATCAAATGTATTTGTAGGATATGATCAATTGGAAAGCACCACAAAAGTTTTAAAATATCGATCTGTTAAGGCGAAAGGAAAAGAAGGCTTTCAATGGGTGCTTCAACAAACTCCATTTTACGCAGAAAGCGGAGGACAAGTGGGAGATAGAGGTTGGCTTTATTTTGACGGAGAGGCTGTTGAAGTAGTAGACACAAAAAAGGACAACGACTTGATTGTTCATTACACTGAGCAATTACCTAATGTCCCTAACTCTACTATAGTGGCTAAAGTAGACAGTTCTATCCGCAGTTGCACGGCCTATCACCATAGCGCTACACACTTATTGCATGCTGCATTACGCAATGTATTAGGTACACATGTGGCGCAAAAAGGTTCGATGGTCAATGCGTCAAATTTGCGATTTGACTTTTCTCATTTTGCAAAGATGACAACGGAAGAGTTGGCAAAAGTGGAAGTAATTGTGAATGAAAAAATCCGCGAGAATATTCCGGTTGTTGTCAGATCAATGCCTAAAGATGAAGCTATGAAATTAGGCGCAATGGCTTTGTTTGGTGAAAAATATGGAGATACAGTGCGCGTAGTAATTATTGACCCTGCTTATTCCATTGAGTTGTGTGGTGGAACGCATGTGGGGTCTACTGGTGAGTTAGTACTTTTCAAAATCACAAGTGAAGCAGCAGTAGCAGCAGGAGTAAGACGTTTGGAAGCATGTTGCGGAAAACAGGCAGAAGACTTTGTGAACGCTGAGCTATCTGTAGTACAACAAGTGCGTGAAGCTTTAAAAAATCCCAAGGATATTCTTCGTGCCATCGAACAATTGCAAACTGACAATACCGAACTTAAAAAGCAATACGAAGCGTTAGAGACAAAGCAATTACAGGGCTTAGCGCAGCAACTTATTGCACAGGTTCAATCTGTAAATGGTTCTGCTTTTATTGGCGCTACTGTTCAGGTAAGCAACGCCGATGCACTCAAAAAAATCTGCACTGAACTAAAGCTAATCCAGCCAGAACAGGTCACTGTACTTTGTGCGAACATTGGTGGTAAAGCTGCGGTAGTAGTAAGCATTGCAGATTCCATTGGTAAAGCCAAAGGACTAGATGCTGGTAAAATAATTAAAGAGACGGTTGCGCCACTGATCAAAGGGGGAGGTGGTGGACAAAAAACATTGGCAACGGCAGGAGGACAAGAGATCAATCACCTTGATCAAGTGATTGCAGCTGTTAAGGTTCTCTTGTGAGTTGGTTAATTTAAACACATGAAAAACACTTCAATAGTACTGCTAGCTATAACGCTATTGCTTACATCTTGTAGCAACCTAGGAGATAAAAAATTTACAGTGAACGGTAAAATCACTGGAATGAATCCTTCTATGGTTTATTTAGAAGAGGTTCCAATGGCAACGATGCAGCGGATGGCTGTAGATTCTGTACGTCCCAATAAAGACGGATCTTTTGAGTTGCAGGCTGAGGTAACAGAGGAAACCGTTTTCAATGTTCGAATCGATCAGCAAAATTATCCAGCTGCTTCACTTGTCAACGATGTAAAAAAAATAGATCTCCAACTTTTTTTTGATCCTGCTAATACACAAATGACTGATCGATATGAAGTAAAGGGATCAGCTGCTAGCACTGCTTTACAATCTTATATGCTCGCTTTCAATAACCAACTAATGAAGGGAAGGGTAGATTCACTTCGGAGCATCACTGATCAAGCATTGGGAAGTAGCAAAAGTCCAGCTTTATCTATGATGATCATTGGTTATTATCAAAGTATGGCGGGTAATCCAGCATTTGGATTAGCTGGATTTTCGTTGGAGGAAATTAAAGTACAAGTAAAAAAATTAACCGAATTATTTCCCAAGCATAAAGGGCTAGAGGCTGTAAGTATTATGCTAGCCGCACAACCTGCCTCTTCGCAGGGGATGGTGGGCCAGACTGCACCAGAATTTTCTTTACCCGATCCAAATGGAAAAATGATCAGCCTCAGTTCATTTAGAGGTAAATATGTTTTGGTTGACTTTTGGGCAAGCTGGTGTAAACCATGTCGAATGGAAAACCCCAATGTGGTTAATGCCTATGCGCAGTTTAAGAATAGAAATTTTACAATACTGGGTGTTTCATTGGATCAGCAAGGCGAGAAAGATCAATGGATGAAAGCCGTGATGAATGATAATCTTACCTGGACACAGGTTAGTGATTTACAGTTTTGGAATAGTCCAGTAGTTTCCCTGTATAATATTCAGGGGATTCCCTTTAATGTATTAGTGGACCCCAATGGTAAAATCATTGCTGAGTCATTAAGAGGCGACGCGCTAGCTACTACACTTGATAAGGTACTGCCAAAGTAAAATTAGGATTTCGATTTCCAGGTTTTATATTGAAAACTCCGAAGGGGAGTTTGTTTTTTAGGCTTTCGAAGTGGTTGACATTTTTTCAACTCATTTTTACAATGTGCAGGAAGTTGCTGATACAGTCGCGTGCCTTCTGTTTTCCAATTGAGTTGTTCATCACTCACTGCACGAATAATTTTTCCAGGATTTCCTGCCACTAAACTTCTTGGTGGAATGATCGTTCCCTCTTTTATAAATGTCAGTGCCCCCACTATCGATTCATCTCCAATTTGCACGTGATCCATTAGTACACTGTTCATCCCGACCAGGCAGTTGCGTCCAATAGTAGCGCCATGAATAATGGCGCCATGACCAATATGCGATCCTTCTTTTAGTAATACAGTCAACCCCGGAAACATATGAATGGTACAATTTTCTTGCACGTTGCAGCCATTTTCAAGTATGATGGTTCCCCAGTCACCTCTCAACGCTGCACCAGGTCCGATATAGCAATCTTTGCCAATTCGTACATCGCCGGTCACAACGGCTTGTGGATGCACAAATGAACTTGCATGCACCACAGGTCTAATTCCATTGAATGAATAAAACATAAAAATTAGATTAGATTTTTATGTGTACGATAACAAAGACCTTTGAATTGGGCTACGAGCTGTTGATGTTGATTTTGTATTGCAATCTGATAAAGTCCTGTGCTTTTTCCGTTATGCAATTCTGTTGCTTCTGCTGTCAATTGGTCGCCAACCAATACTTGTTTTGTAAAATTGATCGAAGTATCGAGTGCTACGGAGAGGTCATTTCGATTATTACAGGCAAAAGCAAAAGCACTATCTGCTAAGGCAAACGTTACTCCTCCATGCACAATGCCAAAACCATTAACCATCTCTGGGCGGATTGTCATGCGAATACGGCTATATCCTTCACGTACTTCTATTACCTCAATGCCCATCCACTGTGAAAAACGATCTTCTTGCATCATTTTTTCAACTACCTGCTTCGCCAAAGTATCTGCTTGCGAATTATTTTGCATGGGTTTGTTCTTTTAATGCCCTTTAAAATTTGCCTTTCTTTTTTCTAAAAATGCAGCGACTCCTTCTTTAAAATCATGGGTGGCTGCAGCTTGTTGTTGAAGTATGTCTTCTAGTTCTAGTTGTTCAGCCAAAGTAGAAGTTGCACTGCTCTCTAATTGTTTTTTGATCAGCGCTAGTGCTGTGGTAGGTAAGGCGGCGAGGGTTGCGGCAGTTTCTTGTACCTCTTTTTGTAATTCGGAATCTTCCACTGCTTTCCATATCATTCCGATAGAGGCAGCTTCTGCTCCCGAAATTTTTTCACCCAACATCATCAAGCCAGCTGCTCGTTGTAGTCCAATGAGTCGAGGTAAAAAAAAGCTACCACCTGAATCAGGAACTAATCCAATTTTTGAAAAAGCCTGAATAAAGGAAGCTTGTTGCGAAGCAATACATAAATCACAGCTTAGCGCAATATTAGCACCAGCTCCTGCTGCTACACCATTTACGGCTGCGACCACTGGTTTTTCTAATGCACGAATGCGAAGGATGATGGGGTTGTAGTGTTCTTTTAAAATACGTTGCATACCCGGGCCATTGGGGTCAATGGCTTCGCCCAAATCTTGTCCTGCACAAAATGCCTTGCCTGCGCCCGTTAAGACAACCGCTCGATAAGTAGTGGATTTACATTCGTCTAATACTTGTTGTAATTCCAGCGCCATTTCCCGATTAAATGCATTGAACTTTTCTGGACGGTTCAGCGTAATAAAACCTATCTGGTCCTGCCTTTCAAACAATATGAATGACATGTATGTCTGTTTTAACGAAGGTAGGAATTGCTAGTTAGTGACACTTGAAATAATCAAAGGGTTCTCCGCACTGATTACATTGTACTAATGCTTTGCAGGCAGTACTCCCAAATTCACTGATCAACTTTGTATCATTACTTCCACATTGTGGGCAGCCAATTCCATCGCCAGCAATTTGAAATCTTTTTTCAGGGGGTGCAATACCGTACGCTTTTAATTTTTCTTTTCCTTTTTCACTCATCCAGTCTGTTGTCCATGCTGGACGAATACTCGTTTCAATTTCAACGCTTCTATATCCTTTGGTTTGTAATTCTATTCGAATCGCATTGGCAATCCAGTCCATAGCAGGACATCCTGTGTAGGTAGCAGTGATTGTCACTTTTATTTTGCCCTCTTGGTTGGGTGGACTTTCTACGTTAATGGCGCGAACAATTCCCAAATCTAGTAGAGACAGAACAGGAATTTCAGGGTCATTTAGTTCGTCCATTAAAGCCCAGCAGGCCTTTTCTTCAGTTTCAAACAAATGGGTTGTAGTCATGAATTACCAGTTGCTATCTGGGTAAGCTCTTTGCATATATTGTAATTCTGCCAGCAAAAATCCTAATTGCTCGGAGTGTACACCTTGTTTACCACCTGTATGCATAAATACAGGTTCAGTAGAAGAAATTGGAAGCGTTGCCTCCTGCAGTACTTTTTCTACTTGATTAAACCAGGGTGTATGAAATGTGGAAGGATTCATGCCCACCGCTATTTCATACTCAGCTGCTTTGAATAACTCCCCTGTATAAGGCCACAGATTTTCTAACGCAGTTTTCATTTTCAAATGACTTTCTTCAGTACCATCTCCTAAACGAACTACCCATTCGCCACTCCATCTACAATGGTAATTGACTTCTTTAAGTGATTTTTCTGCAATCGCTGCCAGCGTATGATCGGTGTGTTGCGTGAGAACAGTGTAAAGCTCTCGCTGAAAACTGCTAAACAAAAACTGTCTTAAAATAGTTTGCCCCCAATCTCCATTGGGTCTTTCTGCCAGGAGGCAATTTTTAAATTCACGTTCTCCTCTCAAGTACGCGAGAGAATCCTCTGTACAATCACCTCCAATTAGCGAGGCAGCATATTGATAAAAACTTCTAGCCTGTCCAATAAGATCCAAAGTGATATTAGTAATCGCGATGTCTTGCTCTAAAACTGGCCCATGTCCACACCAATCACCATTTCGTTGTCCCAAAATGAGTGCACTATCGGCCAGATAAAGCGTATAATCGATTACGGAGTTGCGCATGAAGTTTTTTACATGTGTTTTACTTCATCAGGAAGGTCATAAAAGGTGGGATGGCGATACACCTTATCAGTAGCAGGTTCATATAATTCCCCAGCTTCTTGTGGATTTGATGCAACGATTTGACTGCTTTCAACAACCCAAATACTTACTCCTTCCATTCTACGGGTATAAACATCGCGTGCATTTTCTATTGCCATTTGCGCATCCGCTGCATGTAAACTACCTACGTGTTTGTGATCTAATCCTTGTTTACTACGGATAAAAACTTCCCACAGCGGCCAATCTGTTTTTTTTGTCACCGATGTTTGTTGCTCCGCTCCGCTTGCTCCATCAGGGATATCTCCGTAAAAAAATTTTCTGATCAATTGCATATGTAAAGTTTAATCAGGCTGCTTTGTTTCTGGTTTTATTTTTTGCGGCATACGCTGCAGCTGCTTCGCGTACCCATTGACCTTCTTCCCATGCTTTTTTTCTGGCTTCGAGTCTTTCTTTATTGCAGGGGCCGTTTCCTTTTACCACTTGCCAAAATTCTTCCCAATTGATTTCGCCAAAATCATAATGATTACGCGCCGCATTCCATTTAAGTGCAGGGTCAGGCAATTGCATGTTGAGTAGTTTGACCTGCTCTGCAATCATATCTATAAATTGTTGACGTAACTCATCATTTGATTTGCGCTTGATTTTCCATTTCATGCTCAAATCACTATTGGAACTTTCGCTGTCACGTGGTCCAAACATCATTAAGGCAGGCCACCACCAACGATTGATTGCATCTTGACACATGGCCCGTTGTGCAGGGGTGCCTTTTGATAACACCAATAAGGTTTCAAAGCCTTGACGCTGATGGAAACTTTCTTCTTTACAAATCCGAACCATTGCTCTTGCATAAGGGCCATAGGAAGTGCGCGTGAGCATTACTTGGTTCATAATAGCGGCACCATCTACTAACCAACCCACTGCTCCAATATCTGCCCAGGTTAAAGTAGGATAGTTGAAGATGGATGAATATTTGGCTTTGCCGCTGTGCAAGTCGTTGATCATTTGCTCCCTACTTTGTCCTAATGTTTCAGCGGCAGAATATAAATACAGACCATGACCTGCTTCATCTTGCACTTTTGCAAGCAGAATCGCTTTTCTTTTTAAAGAGGGGGCACGAGAAATCCAATTACCTTCTGGAAGCATCCCTACAATTTCACTGTGCGCATGTTGACTGATCTGACGTAAGTTGGTTTTACGATAAGCATCGGGCATCCAGTCTTTGGGCTCAATTTTGATTTCCTGATCGATCCGCTCCTGGAATAATTTTTCCAAATCGTAAGTAGGCATACTAAAATCAGATTTACTACAAATTTATTGAAAACGAACGAGCGTTAGGCTGCTTGTGAAATGCTTCACCCTTATTTGCTGTCAAAATCTACTACAATTCGTTCTGTTTTAGGACGACTTTGGCAAGTCAGGATATAACCTTGTTCTAATTCATCTTCTTCCAGCCCCCAGTGAACATCCATTGAAACCTCGCCCTCCACTAATTTGGCTTTGCAAGTGCAGCACATTCCGCCTTTGCAAGCAAAAGGTAAGTCAGCTCCTTGCTCTAGAGCAGCATCCAGGATGGTTTTGTCACTGTGAAGAGGGATCTCAATCTCTACTTGTCGTCCATCCAGCTGTATCTCAATTTTGCTCTTTACAACTGACTGATGGGAAAAAGTTCCTTTGGAAGAAGTTTGTGTTGCTGTACCAGCGTTGAACAGTTCGACGTGAATGTTTTTTTTCTGTACTCCTGCTCCTAGCAGAAACTCTTTTGTTGTTTCAATCATTTCGCGAGGGCCACAAATAAAAACCTCATGCATTGTTGAAAAAGTGATCAGTTTTGAAAGTGCCGTCAGTTTGTCTTGGTCCACTCTTCCAAAGTTGAGTAGGCTGTCGGTCTTTTCCCTGCTTAATATATGCACCAGATTGAATCGTTGCATATATTGATTTTTTAGGCTCTCTAGTTCTTCAAAAAAAAGAATGGAGTGACGTGTACGGTTTCCGTATACAAGTGTAAAACTGCTAGTAGGTTCTGTAGCCAGAGTTGTTTTAATCAATGACAAAATAGGAGTGATTCCACTTCCAGCGGCCACTGCCAAATAATTTTTGTGTTGAGTTGGATGTAGCTCAGTATAAAATTTTCCTGTCGGTGGAAATACTTCTAGCACCTCACCTTTTTTCAAGGTATTATTTGCGTAGGTTGAAAATAGGCCTCCTTCAATTTTTTTAATAGCTATTTGTAATCTATTCTCTTGTGGGGAGGTGCAAATCGAATAGTTGCGACGAATTTCCTCTCCGTTTATGTGCGTTTTAATAACAATATTCTGACCTTGTTTGTAGGAGAAGGTTTGCTGTAAAGAAGCGGGCACCTCAAATTCGATTGAGACGCAATCAGCGGTTTCTTTACGAATTGATTTTACAGTCAGCGGATGAAAATGCAACGACATGCCTAGTCATTTTTACGAAGTCCATCAATCAGAATCGTCAGCATGTTTTCTTCCAATTCTCGTGCAGAAATTTTTTTCTTACTGCGATGCCAGCTTTCAATTCCGCTGATGGCATGCAAAAGTATCAAAACAGCGGTAGGCGCGTCGATGGGTCTAATCTCTTTTTTTTGAATACCTTCTTCAATAAAAGAAGCCAGTCGTTTACGATAAGTTCGACGTTGCGTGTGAAAATTAGAAAGAAACGGTTCGTCTAAGTGACGCCATTCACGATCTGTCACTATTATCTGCTCATAACTTTCAACCATGTGGCGTATGTGGAAGCGCAGCACTTGTTCAATTTTATCAATACTGCTGGTTTTGGTTGACTCTATCTGATCAAGATGTTGATTGAATAAGTTCGCGATGTCAAAACAGATCGCTTCCAAAATTTCATTTTTGGAGCGAATATGGTTGTATAGACTGGCGGCTTCAATGCCTACCACTTCGGCTAGGTCTCTCATAGAGGTGGCAGCAAAGCCACGCTGGTGAAAGAGAGTTGCTGCTTTTTGCAGGATTAATCCCTTTTTTGATGCCTTCTTTCTTGGAGTTTTTGCCATAGGAAAAAGATGAGTGGAAAGGTAGTGAATTAATGGCTTTTTTGATAAGCTGAAATTAGCATAGGTTTGCGCCATGTCATTAATTACAGTTGGAACCATGGCATTTGATGCCATCGAAACACCCTTTGGAAAAACTGACCGCATCATAGGCGGGTCAGCTACTTATGTGGCGTATGCAGCTAGCAATTTTGTTAGGCCAGTACGGCAGATCTCTATCATTGGGAATGATTTTCCTGCTGAGGAGTTAAACGATTTACGTGCACGTGGCGTTGAATTAGATGGCGTTGAAATTGTACCCGATAAGCCATCTTTTTTTTGGAAAGGACGTTATCACGAGGACATGAACAGTAGAGATACACTCGTCACCGATTTGAATGTATTGGCTGACTTTGATCCAAAAGTTCCTGAGTCATACCAAGGTGCTGAATTTTTGATGTTGGGAAATCTGCTACCTAAACTTCAATTAAATGTGATTCAGGAATTACGTAAGCGTCCGCGCTTTATTGCAATGGACACCATGAATTTTTGGATGGAAACTGCAATGGCCGATTTAAAAGTTGTTTTAAAGTATGTTGACATGCTAATGGTTAATGATAGTGAAGCACGTCAGTTATCCGGGCAATTTTCATTAGTCAAAGCAGCTCGTTCCATCATGGATATGGGCCCCAAATTCTTGATTATTAAAAAAGGAGAACACGGCGCTTTGTTGTTCCATGGTGACCAAGTCTTTTATGCTCCTGCACTTCCGCTCGAAGATGTATTTGATCCGACAGGTGCAGGCGACACGTTTGCTGGAGGATTCATGGGTTATCTTGCAAAAACAAGTGATATTTCTTTTGATAATATGAAGCGAGGCATCATTGTTGGATCTGCCTTAGCCAGCTTTTGTGTTGAGAAATTTGGACCTACTCGATTAAAAGAAGTCAATCAAGACGACATTAATGGCCGTATCCGATTATTCCAGGATCTGGTAAACTTTGATATAGAACTATCCTAGATAGATTACTTGCGAGAAAAGGAATAGCCAAATTTTAGACCAAACCATACTGGCCAGAATCCATTTTGATTAAACTGTGGTGTAACTGCGACACCCCACATGATACCACCTGTTGAAGGTTGTCTTCTGTATCCTAAAGTAAGATGACCGAACACGGAGTTCTTAGCATCGATGGTAAGACCTGCTACATCTACAGGATAAGGATCATAGGTTCCCCCAGGCCATCCCCAATCAAAATTGTCTTCATAGTGAAGAAATGTAGCGCCAAAACCCATTTCAAAAAAATGTTTGTTGTCTTTAGATAATAGCCAATTTATTCCTACCGGTAAGGTGAAAACTTTTTCATAACTACTAGTAAAGCCTCCTAATCCAACTTTCAGACCCGCACCATCTGCGGATTTACGAAGACGACTTTCGTACATCGCATTAAAGGCAACCCCATTTCCTCCTAGTTCAACATAAACATTTTGACGTGGAGCGGCTTCGGGAAACTTGCTGGGCAATCGCTGTGCTTTTGCTTGGACACCAATTAGAGTAGAGCCGAATGCAAATAGAGCGAGGATAATTTTTGTTGATTTCATAGTAGTAGTTAAAGACATGCGCAAGTTAAGATACGCTGCCTGATCTGAAAAATGAGGGTGTTAAACTTTTTTAAAACTATAGGTTACAACAACTGGTAATCGTCTTTTGCTAGTATTCCCATTCAGATCAAATAGCTCGACAATAAATAAATAATTTCCTGGCAAACATAATTGCCCCTTTTCATCAGTGCCGTTCCAAATAAAATAACCACTGCTTGATAAGAGTGCTTGTGGTACTAGCCTTTTGATAATTCTACCTGAGGCATCTACAATAGTGATGCTAGCCATTTGTCCATTTTGTCGAGTAGTGTAGCTTAATTGACAATAATCCTGCCATCCATCACCATCCGGTGAGAATATGGTAGGTGTGACTTCAAAAATGGCATTTGATGTTGTAGTTAATTTTTCTTGCGAGTTTTTTCTTCCGGGGGTTGCAAACCCCTCTGTTGATGCTGCACTATGCCAATTTGCAGGGCTAGTAGAAGAGGCAGTTCGATCAATCCGTTCCAGCGAAACTCCCTCGTTACTTTGTAGCAAGGCGAAATGCCAGTTTTCATTATAATGTACTTCATCAATGATCTCTCCATTGATTGTAAGAATCACTAAACTGCCCTCCTCGTCAGGCATTGTCGGCATTTGTTTTACTTGACATAATGGCGCGATTGCGGGTATCAAATACTCTCGCTTCAGCGAAGTGGTATCTTCTGTGAGGGCAAGAAGTTGATTAGGGAAAAGCAGGAGCGGCATCTCTCTAATTTTATAGGAGGTTCCTAGTTGTCCGGTACTTGTTCGGTTGCTGATTAAAATGGTAGAAAGGTCAATCAGTTGCTTGCTTTTATTGCCGATCTCTGCAAAATCAAAGGCATTTGGACGGGGGTTAAATAAAATCTCATTGATAAATAATGACCCTTTTTGCGCCGTAGTGGCCAAACCAGTTTGAATAGATAAAGGTTGATTCATTGTATTGAAAGAACAATCCATTAAAGAAGATAGAGTAACTCTCAAAATCGAGTCAGGTTCTAGTGATTTGTTAAGTGTAATAATTGCCTGATCATAGGCCGGAGGAAGAATACGAATTGATTCGGCAGTTATGCCACGGGTACAGGCATAGGCCATTTTGTTGACAGACGAACTACTATCTAATGATCGGTTAAAGTAAATAACAATTGTTTTGTTGTCTGTAGCATAGGCATGCAAGGGCACTAACGCTGCCGTTTTGATCGTTTTTCCTGCAAGACTATTTGGTTTTCCGGGACTGCCTCCTTTACTATCGATACTTGCTGTCCAATTATCAGTTGACCAGCAAGCATTGTTACTATCTATTAATTCAAGCGACCAGCCACCCTCTTGTTTCCAAGAAACACCATACCAAGTTGGAGAGTAGGAGACTGAATGAATCGTTTTCCCATTAGGGGCTCGTATCGAAAGAGCCTCACCTTCATTATTCAGTGCAGGAAAGGAGGACAGCCCAATAGTGTTCCCATAGTTTTTTAATGGTGTAGCTGCACTTGTGTTACACACGATGAGTAAACTATCCGGTGACAATAAATAGGAGGGGAATGGGCTGCTAACTGAATTGCCGACCACTAATTTCCATCCGGAAAGTTGTATAACTTCTTTAGAGTTGTTTTTGATTTCTATCCACTCATACAGGGGAAGTTGAACTGAGGGACTTGGATCGAACATGATTTCATTGATGATTAAGCTATGATGTGATTGACCAACAATTGGGTTGATCAATATTGCGCAAAGAAGAGTCGACAAAAAATAGGGTATCCATTTCATTTACATATACTAACAAGTGTTCACATAAAATGCAAGTCATAGAATTGTTTTTTTTCTCTAATTACTCGGTGTGAATCA
>JBILMC010000184.1:0-3148 GCA_044375755.1 Chitinophagaceae bacterium | reverse complement strand
ATACAACCAACCCTTTCCCTTTTCGGGTAGCTAGGCTATAAATATTCAGATCCTGAGCCGTTAGTCCCTTTGTAGCATCTAGCAGAAGTAAGCAAACATCTGCCTCATCCATTGCCTTAATAGCCCGTATTACTGAGTAAAATTCAAGATCCTCATGCACTTTAGACTTTCTTCTAATTCCAGCAGTATCAATTAATATAAATTCCTTTTGGAAAAGGTTATAATGCGTGTGAATCGTATCCCTCGTGGTGCCCGCAATATCACTAACAATGGTGCGTTCTTCCCCAATCAACGCATTGAGCAAAGAGGACTTCCCTGTGTTGGGCTGACCAATAATTGCAAATTTTGGAAGTCCGGCTTCTTCTACCTCTTCAATATTTTCCTGAACAGGAATTAATTCGGCCACTGCGTCTAATAACTCACCAGTACCACTGCCACTAGCCGCCGCAATAAAAAAAACAGGCTCTAATCCTAAAGAATAAAACTCATTAGCTTCCAGTAAACGGTCACTATTATCAACCTTATTCACAACAACAAATACGGGCTTTGTACTTTTCCGCAAGGTTGAAACCATTGCGTCATCCAAATCGGTACGTCCAGTTGCTGCATCTACCATGAACAATACCACATTTGCTTCTTGCACTGCCACTAATACCTGTTTAGCAATTTCCTTTTCAAAAACATCTTCACTGCCATGCACAAAACCACCTGTGTCAATCACATTGAAGGTTTTTCCATTCCAATCGGCAACGCCATACTGACGATCACGTGTAACGCCACTTACGTCATCTACAATAGCCTTACGCTGCTCCAACAAGCGATTGAACAAAGTACTTTTCCCAACATTAGGCCTTCCGACAATAGCAACTGTAAATGACATAAAATAAAATTAATACCCGTACTCTTTTAAATACAATTCATTATCTCGCCAACGGGGTTTCACTTTGACAAATAATTCCAAATAAACTTTCTGATCAATAAACGCCTCAATCTGCTTACGCGACTCAGTGCCAAGTTTTTTGATCATACTACCCCTTTCCCCAAGCACAATCCCTTTTTGCGTTTCCCGATTCACAATGATATCAGCCAAGATACGAACCAAATTTGCTTTTTCTTGGTATTCGCGAACCAATACAGTTGTATGGTAAGGCAATTCATCTTCCGTTAACTCAAATATTTTTTCACGAATAATTTCTGCAACAAAAAATCGAGTCTGTAGATCACTGATGTCATCCACATCAAAATAAGGTTCCCCAACAGGGATAAAATGAAGCAGTTCTTGTATAAATGCCTCGCGATCAAACTTTTTCTTTGCAGATATCGCAATTACTTTTTTACAATAGGGCCTAGCAGAAAAAAATTCAATTCCCTGTTTAATTTTATCAGCAGAGAGAAGATCTTTTTTATTTAAGATCACCAGGCCCGGAACTTTCAATTGGAGAGATCCAAATAACTGATCACATGCCGCCCAATCCTCTTTTCCATCTACCAGTAATAGCGCTAGGTCTCCGTCTTCTAATGCAGCATGCACAGCATCCATCATTTTTTCATGCAACTTATACTTGGGAGTAATGATACCAGGCGTGTCTGAAAACACAAGTTGATAATCAGCTGAAGTTAAAATCCCTTTGATACGATGACGTGTCGTTTGTACTTTAGAAGAGACAATAGCAAGCTTTTCCCCAATCAATGCATTTAAAAGGGTGCTTTTGCCGGCGTTGGGATGCCCGAATATATTTACAAAACCCACTTGCATAGGTTATTCTTTAACTAAAAAGTCCGCCAGTGGCGGACCTTCTGTTGCGAAGGGGAGGATCGAACTCCCGACCTTTGGGTTATGAGCCCAACGAGCTACCGCTGCTCTACTTCGCGATCTGGACCGCAAATATACCTGTTTTTGGGCGCCGTTCCAAACAAACTAGTTAATTGATTGTTTTATATAATTTTGTGATGCTCAACTGAATCAAAACTGATCCAGTTGATCCAAGTTTTCGGGGTGTTTTCGATTGTATATCGAAATCTGAGATTAAACCCGTTGAACCTGGTCAGGGTAATGCCTGCGAAGGGAAAAATTGATCGTATTTTTCTGAAGCCTGCATTGCCTCCGCATTTTTTAATGTTAAAACAAAAAAAGATGAAGAGGATTTTTTTAGCACTACTGTTTTTGAACGCTCTTTCTGTTTTTAGCCAATCGAAACTAATCATGAATGACTCCTTGCCTACTGATAGTTTTTACACCTTGGCCCCAGCATCTGTTCGAGCCATTCGTGCAGACGAGAACGCGCCATTCTCTAAATCAAACCTGACAAAAAAAGATATCAAGCTACTTAATCAAGGAGTAGATCTACCATTTGTGTTGGGAAATACCCCCTCAGTAGTGATTCATTCAGATGCTGGAAATGGAGTTGGATATACTGGCCTTCGAATCAGAGGTACCGATGCTACTCGCATCAATATCACCTTAAACGGAATACCATTCAATGACGCAGAAAGTCAGGGTACGTTTTTTGTTAATCTACCAGACTTTGTCTCTTCGGCCAGTAGCATACAAGTTCAAAGAGGAGTAGGAACTTCATCCAATGGTACAGGCGCATTTGGAGCGAGCGTCAACATTAGCACATTAGAAACTGAAAAAGAGAAATACCTTGAATTAAACAATAGCATTGGCTCATTTAATTCACGAAAACACACTTTAAAATTTAGCACAGGTACACGCAATGGCTTTTTTCTCTCGGGAAGACTTTCCTCCATACAAAGCGATGGATTTATTGATCGAGCTAGTAGCGACTTAAAAGCTTTTTACGTATCAACTGGCTACAGTAAAGACAGTAACTCAATTATTCGGTTGAATATATTTTCAGGAAAAGAGAAAACCTATCAAGCTTGGTATGGAATTAGCGAGACAGATTTACTAGCTGGCAACCGCCGTATCAACTACGCTGGAACTGAAAAGCCCGGCACTCCCTATGAGAATGAAACGGATAATTACCATCAAACGCATTATCAATTTTTTTGGGAAAAAGCGCTACGATCTACCTCACGCCTAAGCACTGCCTTTTTTATGACGAGAGGAAAAGGTTATTATGAACAATACAAAGCAGATGAAAAATATTCTACATATGGACTTACTCCACCCATCCAAAACGGA
>JBILMC010000001.1:0-44786 GCA_044375755.1 Chitinophagaceae bacterium | reverse complement strand
TGAAGAGTATTAACTACATGATCAATATGGATATGGTGGGAAGATTGAATGACAGTGCTAAAACAATTACAATTGGTGGCTATGGCACTTCTCCTGCCTGGGCTTCTTTAGTGAATGTGCAGAACAATCTGCGTAGTGCGGGCAATTTGCAGATCAAAATTGATTCTAGCGGTTCTGGCCCCAGTGATCACACGTCGTTTTACAGAAAAGACATTCCTGTTCTATTTTATTTTACCGGACTACACACCGATTATCACAAGCCGTCCGACGACGCAGACCACATCAACTATAAAGGCATGGTCAATATTTTGCAACATGCTAAAAATGTAATTGAAGGAGCGAATGCACAGGGGCGTTTGGCTTTTTTAAAAACACGCGAAGCGCAAACTACTACAACGGCTCGCTTTAGTGTTTCAATGGGAATCATGCCCGATTATACCTATAGTGGCAACGGTGTTCGTGCAGATGGAGTAAGTGAGGGCAAGCCTGCTCAAAAGGCGGGACTGAAGGCCGGAGATATTGTGTTACAGATTGGAGACTATAAAGTAAACTCTATGGAGTCGTACATGCAGACGCTGGGTAAATTTAAAAAAGGAGACACGGCTACTGTGATTTACCAGCGAGGAACAGAGCAATTCAAGGTTGAAGTTCGATTTTAATTCGGTTGTGTTGTAACTTAGGTTTGTTAATGTATGGCAGACCGCGTCAATAAATTAGTTCTTGATAACTCTCTTATTACAGAGGCTTTTTTTGAAGGCACTCGTTTGCTCGGTATTGTAGCCCCCATTCGTGGGTATCAATTTTGTTGGCACCTGAATAATTCAATTGGTCTGGATTTTCGTATCAATGAATTAGAGATCAAGCGTATTTATAAAAAAAGACAATACCTGTTTTCGGTGTATGAGTATCGTGAACCAACGGGTTCATTGGAGCACTATATCTACTCTAACAAATTTGATGGAGAATTTTTGTTACCCGAATTCAAGCATCTTGATTTTTTATGGTTGATGAAAGAAGATGAAGTGAGTGATGCGTCAATCCAACAAACTATTCAAGTTATTCGAAGCATACCTCCGGTTCAGTTGGTTGCTGAATTACCGATTGAACAAATCAAGAATAAAGAAAATCTGGTGTTTTAGTTTTACAACACGGTTAGTGGGTGCTCACCCGACGCTATCATTTTTCCTATAGGCTCACAACAAGCTGCAAGACCATTTGCACTAAAAATTGCTTGAACTTCTTGCAAGGCCACTTCGCTTACACTGATTAGTAAACCTCCATTGGTTTGAGGATCTGGTAAAACTGTAAAAGCTTCCATCACGTTCACGCCTTTTTCAAATTTGACCTTGGTGCTGTAGCTGTTCCAGTTTCTTGGTGTAGCATCAGGAGTAATGCGTTGCGCAATGTAATCACGCGCCCCCTCCATTAATGGAACTTTTCCATAGTTGATTTGTGCACTTAGTCCACTTCCTATTGCCATTTCTAATGCGTGTCCCATCAATCCAAAACCAGTTACATCTGTCATCGAATGCACTCCAGGTATAGCTCCTAGTTTTTCACCAATTGAGTTGAGTGTGGTTAGTTGTTTTTCTAAAACCGTACGATGTTCAGGTTGAAGTAGTCCTCTTTTTTCGGCCGTAGACAAAATTCCAACCCCCAATGGTTTAGTTAATAATAATACATCACCTTTTCGCGCGGTATTATTTTTCTTTAGTTGAGAAATGGGAACAATACCGCTTACTGCTAAACCAAAAATAGGTTCTGGGGAATCAATGCTATGTCCACCTGCCAATGGAATTCCGGCTTCTGCACAAATTGTTCTTCCCCCTTCGATTACTTGTTGCGCAATGGTGGCAGATAGTTTTTCTACAGGCCAACCCAAAATAGCAATGGCGAGTAGTGGCTTTCCTCCCATTGCATACACGTCGCTTATGGCATTGGCTGCGGAGACTCTTCCAAATAAATGAGGATCATTAACAATGGGAGTAAAAAAGTCGGTTGTAGAAATGAGCGCCATTCCATTTCCTAAATCATAGACAGCCGCATCGTCATTGCTATGATTTCCTACTAATAAATTTTTATTATCTGGCAGTGAAAGATTGCTGTGTAGAATCTCTTCTAAAACTTTTGGTGCGATTTTACAACCGCAACCTGCACCGTGTGAAAAGGAGGTGAGCTTTATTTCTTCAGCGGACATGAGTTTGTGTATTGACGGATAAAATTAATTTCAAATTGGCGGCACCTGTTTTGGCGGCGGGAATTTGTGTAAGTAAACGATCTAGTTGTTCTCGATTTTGAAGTGACTTTGCATACAACTTATCATAATAGCGAAGCAATATTTCAAAACCCGCTTGATAATTGTCTTCTTTTATAAAATCGATTGCTAGACTTGCTTGCAGGTGCCCTAGTTTTTTAGTGATACGACCAATCGCATCAAGTAGTGCGGTTTTATCAAGCTTGCTATATTCTTCTACAATGTGGCCCAGGCGCTCTTCAAAAGGAATATCTAGAAAATAAACGGGAGAGCTTCGCATGGTGCTCCATAGATCGTTCGGTAAATTGATACTTCCGATTCGTTGTGATTCATCTTCGAGCCAGAGATACTTGTGATTGTGTTCGGAGCTAGATGCACGCGTTAGTGCTGTGGCTAAATTGTTTTCAAATTGTTCTTGGCCGGGCTGTGCAGGCTGTCCAATGTTTCCAAATGCAGATCCTTTGTGCGAAGCTAATTGTTCCAGATCAATTACTGCTTCGTCTGCTTCCTGCATGGCTTGCAACAACTCTGTTTTTCCAGAGCCAGTATATCCCCCCACTAAAATTATTGGATACTTTTTTTTGAATTGCTCCAATACCCAGTTTCGATAGGCTTTATATCCACCGGCTAGTGTGTACACTTTAAAACCATAAAGATCCAGTAACCACGAAATGGCAGCACTGCGCATTCCACCTCGCCAGCAATGTACCAGCAGCGTTTTTCCACCCGAGGTTATTTGTTCAGCATCTATAATTCGCCGCTTAAGTGTAGGTCCAAAAAAATCTAATCCGATTTTGATTGCCTCTTCCCTACTTTTTTGTTTATAAGTTGTCCCTACAATTTTTCTTTCTTCATCAGTAAACAAAGGAAACGAGTGAGCGTCCGGAATATGCGCATGTGCAAATTCTCCCGGACTTCTTACATCCAGTATGGGATAAGAAGAAGCCAGAGCTAAAAAGCGGATGATATCGACTCGTTCGGCTGGCATACAAAAAAGGGGACCGTAGTCCCCTGTTATTTATTTATTCATCGAGGCCAAAAATTCTTCATTGCTCTTTGTCCCCTTCATTCGATTTTGTAATTCACGCATGGCTTCTTCTGTATTCATATCGGTCAAGAACACGCGAAGTAGATTCATTCGTTGTAAAACAGCAGGATCTAATAATAGATCGTCGCGGCGTGTAGAAGAAGAAGTTAGGTCGATGGCTGGATAAATACGTTTGTTAGACAACTTACGATCTAACTGCAACTCCATGTTTCCGGTTCCTTTGAATTCTTCAAAGATTACCTCATCCATTTTACTACCTGTGTCTACCAGCGCTGTTGCAATAATAGTAAGCGATCCTCCATTTTCAATTTTACGGGCCGCACCAAAAAACTGTTTTGGTTTTTGCATGGCATTCGCTTCCACACCCCCTGATAAAACTTTTCCTGATGCAGGAGCCACTGTGTTATGCGCACGCGCTAAACGTGTGATAGAATCCAACAGTATTACTACGTCGTGTCCACACTCAACCAATCGTTTTGCTTTATTGAGTGCCATGGTAGAAACCTTTACGTGCTTTTCTGCAGGCTCATCAAAGGTGGAGGCAATCACTTCGGCACGAACGCTCCTTTCCATATCTGTTACCTCTTCAGGTCTTTCATCGACCAACACCACCATCAAATAACATTCTGGATGATTAGCCGCAATTGCATTAGCAACCGCTTTAAGTAACATCGTTTTACCCGTTTTTGGTTGCGCAACAATCAATCCACGCTGTCCTTTACCAATTGGCGTGAAAAGATCCATGATACGAGTAGAATAATCAGAAGGGGTAGTGAACAGATTTAATTTTTCAAACGGGAAAAGTGGAGTGAGGTAATCAAAAGGAACTCGGTCTCTTACATCATCCGGATTTCTTCCGTTGAGTAAATCCACTTTTATTAAAGCAAAATATTTTTCTCCTTCACGGGGGGGGCGAACGGGTCCTATAACCGTGTCTCCACTTTTTAAGCCGAATGTTTTGATTTGAGAAGGGGAAACGTATACGTCATCGGGAGATGAAAGATAGTTGTAGTCGGAAGAGCGTAAGAATCCATAACCATCTGGCATCATTTCCAACACACCCTCGCCCATAATCATCCCATCAAATTCAACAGTGAATATGGGTTCTCTTTTTTGCGGTTGAAATCGCTGTTGAGACGCCTCGGTGGTGCCAGGCTCCGGTGTATTCTCAAGAATAGTTTGTGCGAGCGCTTCTGTTTTACTCGGTGTAGTTGCCGTATTGGGGACCGGACGCGGCTCCTCTTCTTTTTTAGGGGGGGCTGGCGCTGGAGCTACGCTTTGTTCTTCTGGTTTTTCGTCTTTACGGGGTCTGCCTCTTCTTTTCGGTTTGTTGTCTTCGTTAGAAACTGCCATTCTTGTTTTTTTAGTATTGAAATTTTTCTTGGGAAACTGAACGAGCGATTCGTTCAAAAAAAGATGATTAACTATTAATATGAATCTTGGAAAAGGTGGCCGAAACGGCCTTTTGTTACCACAAACCTACAGGAAATTTTAGATTTGATAAAAATTTTTTCGACCAATAACTAGTATCTGCACTTCCTTCCGGGCTTACCTTTGCTAGCCAAAGCAAAGGTGCATGTTCAATCAACGAATCAAAATCAAACAACTATTAGCCCAAGAACCTGCCGGACAGCAGGTAACCGTAATGGGATGGGTTAGAACATTTCGTAATAATCAGTTTATTGCATTGAACGATGGCAGCACCAATAATAATTTACAAGTAGTGGTAGAGTTAGGAAGGTTTCCCGAAGAATTATTAAAGCGAATTACCACTTCTGCTTCACTGCGTGTTAGCGGTGTGGTTGAGCCTTCATTAGGAAAGGGACAAAAAATGGACTTAAAGGCCCACACCATTGATATATTAGGAGATTCTGATGCAGAAAAATATCCCTTACAGCCCAAAAAACACTCATTGGAGTTTTTGCGCGAAAAAGCACACCTGCGTTTTAGAACAAACACCTTTGGCGCAGTGTTTCGCGTTCGGCATGCATTAGCATATGCGGTTCACCAGTTTTTTAATGAGAAGGGCTTTATCTATCTACATACGCCTATTGTTACTGCCAGTGATGCGGAAGGCGCTGGAGAAATGTTTCGTGTAACGACGCTCCCACTCGATGGTTCTGCACCGCGCACAGAATCTGGAGAGATTGATTATAAAAAAGACTTTTTTGGTCGCTCTACCAATTTGACGGTGAGTGGACAACTCGAGGGTGAGTTAGGTGCCACTGCTTTTGGAGAGATCTATACATTCGGTCCTACATTCAGAGCAGAAAACAGTAATACCGCCCGACATCTTGCCGAATTTTGGATGATAGAACCAGAGATGGCTTTTTATGATTTAGAAGACAATATGAATTTGGCAGAGGAGTTCATCAAATACATTATTCGCTATGCGATGGATAATAATGCCGAAGACCTTCAGTTTTTGGATCAGCGATTAGCAGAAGAAGAAAAACAATTGCCTCAAGACAAGCGAAGCGAAATGACTTTGCTGGAAAAACTTCGTTTTGTAGTTGACAATCAATTTGAGCGCATCACGTATACAGAGGCTATCGATATTTTACGCGAGAGTAATTACAACAAGAAAAAGAAATTTCAGTACGAGATCACAGGTTGGGGAATGGATTTACAAAGTGAACACGAGCGTTATTTAGTAGAAAAGCATTTTAAAAAACCAGTCATTCTTTCTAATTATCCTGCTGCTATCAAGGCCTTTTACATGCGTCAAAATGAAGATGGAAAAACGGTAGCAGCTATGGACATTCTTGCTCCGGGCATTGGAGAAATTGTGGGTGGGTCACAACGTGAAGAGCGTCTAGATCGATTGACAGCGCGCATGCAAGAAATGCATATACCCGAAGAAGATCTCTGGTGGTATTTAGATACACGAAGATTTGGTTCTGTACCGCATGCTGGATTTGGTTTGGGTTTTGAACGAATGGTTCAATTTGTTACCGGCATGAATAACATTCGTGATGTGATTGCCTTTCCTCGTACACCAGGCAGCGCAGAGTTTTAATTACTCGTGCACACAGGCAATGGGCACATTGCTGTGATAGATCAATTGTTTGGAAGAGGTTTCTCTGAAAATACGTTCCACCAAACTATGTTTTTTGGGAATGGTGATAACCAGGTCTAGTTCATTGCGAATGGCAAAATCATTGATGCCATCTTCTACGTCTTTATGTTGTATAAAATGAAATTCAGGTTTCAGATCTCCTAGTAGAGTTTGTAGTAAAATAGATTGCTCCGGTATTTCTTCACTGCGTTCTTTCCCGTCTTGATTAATATTTAAGACATGTAATTCGGCACCAAAGGTTTTCACAAGATCTTTAATAAACGGTGTGGGCGTAGAGGCCACTACTTTTTCGTAGTCACATGCAAACCCAATTTTTTTAATCCCTGTGCCATATTTTTTTCCAGGCGGAACACAAATCACGGGCCAGCTGAGATGTCGAATGGCAAGTAACGTGTTGCTTCCAAACAACACACGCTCCAAACCTGTGGCTCCTTTTGTACCCATTACTACGGCAAAGGGTTTTATTTTTTTACAAACATTTTCTAACTCATCTACCACATTTCCCAAAATGGTTTCTGTATATACTTTTTGTTCTTTATGGACAAGGTGTTCTACTTCTTCTTTTAAGGTTTGCATTCTTGCCTGTGCCGCTTTTCTTAATTCATCCACCGATACTAACACGATGGGTGCATCTGTGTAACTAACCGGCACCTGATAAACATGCACCAGAAGTAGATTTGCCTTAATCTGTTTTGCCATTTGAATGGCATAATGCATTGCGTTGGTTGCCGTAGGAGAAAAATCGGTAGGAACAATTATAGTTTTCATGTTGCCAGGTTTGGATTAAAAATAAACCAACGGCAACACCACAATGCTGATTAGTGTCAGTGCGAGGCTTGACTTTGAGTCTTATTGTTTTGAAAATGCTTTATACGGGCAGCAACATTTTCTCGAATATTCACATAATAGAGATTGATATCTCCTATATGGTAATTGCTTGTTTTATATAAAAAACTCCAAGGGAATTGAGGCTTCTTGGTGAATAAAACTCCTGAATTGATTTGTGCGTCTGCAGGTGCAGGAAAAATCCGATTGAATCGAGTAAGCACTGCACCTTTATTGTTTTTTCGAGAAATAAAAGCAGTGTCCCTGTTCCAGCTGATTGGATTGGTAACCACAATAGCATCACCACGAGCATTTTCTTTTTGTACCCACGGCGCTAAATATCCTTGCTTAAAGGTTCTCCAGCTGCACACACATCCTGTTTGTTCTGGTGTTTCACAAATAGGAATTTCTGTTAGTGTTTTTTGTTGCAGCGGCCAGCCAACTACATAGGCAACCACTAATTGTTTTTGCAAAGGCTTGTTTTCAAAAAATTCTTTTAACAACCATATTGTGTGTAATGCACCTTGACTGTGTGAAGCCAATACAATAGGACGGCCTTGATTGTAGTTTTCTAAATAATAAAGAAATGAGGTTCGCACATCTTGGTAGGCTAGTGCTAACGCTCGACTGGCGGCAACGCTATCGGCGCTGTAAAAATTTCCAATATGTGCCTGTCTGTACCGGGGTGCAAATACACGTCCGAACTGATTAAATGCGCTGGCCTGTAAAAGGATAGTAGAATAATCGGTTTTGGCATTGATATAGTCATCGTCTATCGCCGCATTGGACCGGGAAAAGTCTTCTTTTTTGGTGAAAGTAGTCGGATGGATAAAAAACACATCGGCTACAGTATCTCTAGGGTCTTTTCGTAAAGGGGCCGGTATGCTGTCTGAGGGGTCAATTTTACCCGGATGAGCCGCCCAGTAGTCCAGGTTTGCATAATTCGGAGTCCCGTTCTCGCTTTTAAAAGTATAGTTGGACCTAAAGGGCTTATAACGATCAGAACAGGCTGAAATGCTTAAAACGGCTAAAAAACCAATTAAAATTGATAAAAATCGAGTCATAAATAGCAAAATTCGGCAAAAAATTGATGATAATAACTTATTTACAAAAAATTAATAAAAATAATAGTACTATGTTTTGCATAGTACCAAATAATATCCTTATCTTTGCATTCGCAGACACCTAATAAATATGAATATCGACAACACACAAAGTCAGATGCGAAAGGGAATCCTGGAGTTCTGCATATTATCCATTATAAAAAGGGGTGAGTCTTACCCTGGTGATATCGTGGATGAAATGCGTGATTCCGGACTTCAGATTTTAGAAGGCACCCTTTACCCGCTACTGACCCGCCTTAAAAACGCAGAAATGCTCACGTATCGTTGGGTAGAAAGTCCTGCCGGTCCGCCACGCAAATACTTTTCGCTTACCGAGAAGGGTCTTGTTTTTTATGAAGAACTGGGACGAACCTGGCAGGAACTCTCATCCGCTGTTACCAAAATAATCACACCAAAACCTACTAACCTCTAATAATAATCAGCAGCACTATGAAAAGAATTATTACGATAAATCTGAGCGGACGTGTTCTTCAAATTGAAGAGCCTGCTTACGAGCAGTTGCAACAATATGTTGTGAGTTTGCGAAATTATTTTTCAAAAGAAGAAAGTCGCGAAGAGATCATCAATGATATAGAGGCACGAATCGCCGAGCAGTTTTATTCTTTTTTACAAAAGGGTGAGCCCTGCATCACAGAAACACATTTACAAGAAGTGATTGCAGCCATGGGCAAACCAGAAGAAATTGCCGGAGAAGAGTTAGTGGATGAAAACTCATCGGCAGGATCATCAGTGGGTCAATCAAAAAATACAGTTGCATCGGAGTCGAAGAGAGATTTTTTCCGTGATGCCAATAATCGTGTATTGGGCGGTGTGGCAAGTGGAATTGCGAACTATGTAGGAATCGACCCAGTGATCATTCGCGTATTATTTGTTTTACTAAGTTTTTCAAGTTTTGGCATCGTTTCGCTGGTCTATATTATTTTATGGATTTTATTTCCTGCAAAAGAAGTAGAAACTTACAAGGGCCGTCGATTTTATCGTAATCCAGATGATCGTGTGTTGGGCGGTGTAGCAAGCGGGATTGCAGCCTACTTAAAAGTATCGCCAAGAAATATCCGTCTTATTTTTTTAGCTCCACTACTGCTGCAAATTCTTTTTTCTATTTTAAACATCTTTGATGACTCTGCTTTGGCAGAGATGATATTCAATTTGAGTTTTGGATCACTGGTCGGCTTTTCTATTCTACTCTATATTGTATTATGGATTATTCTTCCTAAAGCAGAAACGACGTATCAAAAAATGGAAATGCGTGGTGAGCCAATCAATCTCGAACGCATTCGTCAACATGTGAGTGAAGGGTCTTCGATTATAAAAGAAAAAATGGAAGCATGGGGTAAGGATGTGGAGGTAACAGCAAAACAACTTTCTGTAAAAGCAGAAGAGCTAGCAAAGGAAGCTAAAGAGCCTGGCAAAAACTTTTTCCGTTCTATTGGCAAATTCATTGCGTTGTTATTTAAAATTTTCTTCTTTTTATTTTTTGGCGGCTTAGCCTTTGTGATATTGATTGCGCTGGTTGCAATATTGTTTGTGGGAGTAGTATCATGGCCGTTACAACACTATATCTGGAGCTCGGATTATCAACAAGGTTTAGCATGGGCAACTGTTGGATTATTCTTGTTGGTTCCGGTTGTAGGCTTTATTATTTGGATGATTCGCCGATTGATTAACACAAAGGCAGGACATGCATACCTTGCTTGGACCTTTGGAACGCTATGGGCACTTGGATGGGTGTCGGCTACTTTATTTGTATCTAGTATTACAAAAGATTTTAGTTACCAAGAAAAAATTGTAGATACAGTTTCTCTACCCGCTGCCCCTGCTCAAAAAATGGTAGTGAGGGTATCAGAACCTGAGCTAGAATATAGTGGTAGTTATAGCTGGATTGATGGTGATCCAAAGGGATGGGATGTCACGAGCGATACACTCAAGCTTTCCAATGTAATTATTAAAATAGAGCCTAGTAAAGACAGCACGTATCAGGTACAGCTGGTGCGTTATGCAAACGGTCGCACAGAAGAAGAGGCCGCAAAGAGAGCTTCTGCTATCGACTATCATCTTTTCGGAGATGCAGTCATTGCTAATAAATCGGCGATAAGTAAAAATAAAAGCGGAGATACCCTGGAACATACTATTAAAAACCTATCTCATTTACAACTGAACCTTGGAAGCGGCTATTCTATTCCAGCGTCTTCAAAATACAGAGCTCAGCGCATTAGGGTTATCATTAAGGTGCCCGTAGGTGGCCGCATTTCCTTTGATGAATCGGTAAGAGAAAAGTTGAGTGACGTAGAGCTTTTGGTTCGTCGTAAATACAATAATAAGTTCGATATTGAATGGACGGATACCAATATTCGCTATCGTTCAAACATTGAGTATATAATGGGGGCAGACGGCCTACTAAAAACGGAGGATGGTACCTCGATTTCTGTGGAGGAAGTAATTAGTGAAGAGTCAAAAGAATTATCGATCCCACCTCCGCCCCCGCCAGTAATTAAGGAAAGAGCCTCACTTACTCCCGCTCGCTTTCCAGCACATAAAAAGTTACAGGGTTGGGGCCCATCCCCTCTTCGTCTTCTTTTGGGATAGCCACCGAACCGCGTACATTTGTGTTCTTAAAAAATAGAAATGTCGGCTAAGAACACACCCTTTTATCAGCAACATATTGCACTGGGAGCTAAAATGGCTCCCTTTGCTGGTTATAATATGCCTATTTCTTATTCGGGCATTAACGACGAACATCTAACCGTACGTAAAACAGCGGGTGTTTTTGATGTAAGTCATATGGGTGAGTTTATATTAAAAGGACCCGATGCACTGGATTTGATTCAGCGCGTTACCAGTAATGATGCTTCTAAGTTGGTGAAAGGAAAGGTGCAGTATAGTTGTCTTCCAAATGACAAGGGCGGAATTGTTGATGATTTACTAGTGTATTGTATAGAAGATAATAAGGCATACATGCTGGTGGTGAATGCGTCCAATATTGAAAAAGATTGGAACTGGATTCAACAGCATAATACAAAAGGGGTGGAAATGCACAACATCTCTGATAAAACTGGTTTACTTGCTGTACAGGGTCCACAGGCAACACGCATTCTTCAGCCATTGACAGAAATGGATCTTATGAATCTGGCTTATTACACCTTTGTGAAAGGAACATTTGCCGGAGTAGAAAATGTGTTAATCAGTGCAACGGGTTATACAGGTGCGGGCGGAGTAGAAATTTATTTTGAAGACGTTAATGATAATGCATCAAAAATTTGGAATGCGATTTTTGATTTAGGTACACCACAGGGATTAAAACCAATTGGACTAGGTGCTCGGGATACGTTGCGATTAGAAATGGGTTTTTGTCTCTATGGAAATGACATTGATGATACCACATCACCACTGGAAGCCGGATTAGGTTGGATTACAAAGTTTACTAAGGCATTTATAAACTCAACCGCACTCGCACAGCAAAAGGCGGAGGGCGTAAAGAGAAAATTAGTTGGATTAGAAATGATCGACAAGGGAATTCCGCGTCATGGATATGAAATTAAAAACGAAGGTGGCGTTGTGATTGGAGTGGTTACATCAGGCACGCAATCTCCTAGTTTAGGAAAGGCAATTGGGATGGGATATGTTGCAACCGAGTTGGCCACTATAGATTCAATCGTTTATATTCAAGTGCGTGACAAGCAGTTGAAAGCAAAAGTTGTTAAAGTACCTTTTAATTAATCATGCCCACCATTCATCTTACAACATTTATTGCAGCACCCGCTTCGGTTGTGTTTGATTTGAGTAGGCATGTAAGTGTTCACAAAGAAGCGTATACGCCTAATAAGATTGATGCCGTAGCAGGGACTCGTTTTGGTTTATTGGAAAAAAGTGAAACTATTACCTGGAAATCCTATCATTTGTTTAAAGAACGACTGCAACGAATCAAAGTGGTTGAAATGATTAAACCTGAAATGTATGTGGAAGTGCAGTTACAGGGCGATCTGGTTGCATTTAGACATGAGCATCATTTTAAACCGATTGATAATGGCATGCTGATGATTGACTTGTTGACCTATGAGTTTCCATATGGTCAACTCGGAAAATTATTTAATGCTGTTTATTTTAATCAATACATGGAATCGTATTTGCACCAAAAGATTAATACAATTAAAAATTTTGCAGAAACTGAACGCTGGAAAAAACTGTTGATCCGCTAAGAATGCGCATTTGCCTCCATTCTTTGTAGAATTTGTTCTAAATTTGCGCTTTCCTAATCACATGTCTACTAAACCCACCCTCTATACTTCTCTTTCACCGGCTCTTCTTCATCTTTACGACTTAAGCAATAGTGTTGTAGTAATTATTGATGTTTTTCGAGCTACCTCTACCATTGCGGCCGCTTTATACAATGGCGCTCGCGCAGTTATTCCTGTTGATTCGGTACCCAAAGCGATAGAAATGGGTAAGAATATTGACGGCATCGCGGCAGGAGAACGAGATGGAATGATTGCAGAAGGATTACAACACGGCAATTCTCCTCTGGAATACACACGTGCTTTTATTGAGAATAGAAATTTGGTTCTCACTACCACAAATGGTACCCGTTTATTACAAATGGCATTGGATCGAAATGCATCTAAAATTATTTCAGGAAGCTTTCCTAATCTGTCTGCGGTTTGCGATTTTTTGATTAGTGAGGGTAAAGATGTTGTATTGGGTTGTGCAGGATGGAAAGATCGTTTTAATTTGGAGGATACACTCTTTGCAGGCGCTGTGATTAACCGAGTGCGCGAACATTTTACAATCCATTGCGATAGCTCCCTAATGGCCGTGACGCTCTATGAGAAACATGCCAATAATTTATTAGAATTTGCTACACAGCTAACGCATTATCATCGACTCGTTAAACGATTTGGATTAATTAAGGATATTGAATTTTGTTTGACGCCGGATGTGGCCAATGTATTACCACTGTATCAGGATGGTAAGCTAGTGATCAAAAAATAAATCCCTCAAGATAGGATTTTTTCTAACAGCTTTTATCAATTGCTCGGCATCTTTACTTTTATTTTTTCACAGCGGGAAATTCGATTTACATTCCTTTAGATTTGTAGATTCTCCTTTTTCGAGATGAAAAACTGAAAGCACACCTTGGCACTACCTCATTTAGTTAAATATATATATACGCATGGCACCGATGAAGTGATTCGTCGTGGTAAAAAAATACATGCGATTGGTTTTGCCGAATTAGTAGAGTACGATGAGCTATTCGGAACCGCTACGTTTCGCGTACGTGACGATAGTTACAATACTTTTTATAAGGTTCAGATTCATCATTTCAGAGATCCGAATGCTACTTCTTTGCGATGCGCTTGCCCCTATAATTTAGGAGACATCTGTAGACATGAAACAGCGGCACTTCTTCAATTGCAAGAAATGTTGGATCGCGGCCAGTTACAAGCGGGTCAGGTGCAATATGACCAGCGGCATACGGTGGTCAAGATGAAAACAATCGACCTGAAAAATATTCGACTGCTTTGTGCGCAGCAAACGCTTGCACAAGCGGAAACTTATTTACGTACAAAAAAAGCAGCTATTGAATACGCCGAAAACGAAACGGTAAGAGCACGTTTAACGCTTGAGGGTACAGAATATGAGGTGATCATCAGAAAAAATGAAGAACGAAATTTTGATACAAGTTGCGATTACGAGGATACGCGTCATCCACTTTGTTTACCCAAAGTGATTGTGTTGTTACAGCTATTGAATACGCATGGGGCTAATTATTTTGATAGCATTCGAAATTGGGACAAGGAGAAAAATAAGTTATTGGAAGCCTACGGTTACTCCTTAAAAGATGATCTCACTGGAAAATTCGAATTTGCTTATAAAGACGGCAAGCCTTTTTTACGCGTTCTTGACGCTTCTATCAAGCGAGTGGCTATGCCCGCTACAATTTCCCGTCCAGTACTTTTTCCTACTGCGGCTGCTAAGAGTGTAGAGAAAAAGGCGGAGCCACTAAAAAAAGAAATAGAAGTTTTGCGCCGGTTGGGTGTGGTTTTCAATTTCAATAAAAAAAGTTTTCCTCGTTTTACGGTGGATGCCGTAATTGGGGAAGCCAATGAATTAAGCAACACCTTTGCCGGAAAAGTTGAAAAACTTGATATTACTCGTTTTGTCGAATTAAATGACTTAACTGAAACGGATCGTGAGCTTTTACAGTTGATAAGAAAATTACAAGACACGGAGATCAACAAATACGTAAGTCGCAACTCACCCTTCTCTGGTATTTGGGATAATATTATTCATCAAGACGAGGATGATCTACCCGAAGAAACTAAAGATTTGATTACAGAGTACTTGCTTCCAAAGCTGCAGCGAATATTCAAAGAGTTTAGTACTAGCACACCCATTTATTATTTAGGAGTAGGCAAATCATTTAAAACGGCACAACTAAGTTCACTACATGTGAGTGATGTCACGCTTATTCCTCAGTTTTTTATTAAAAAGAATTCACACTACACAATACAGGCGCAAGTAAAAGTTGGCGCACTAGAGTTAAGCCTTTCTGATAATGAATGCCCTTCTACCCTATTATTTCTTCATAACAACCAATGTTATGTTTGGAAAAGTAAAGAGGTTGTGCAATTAATGGAAACATTTTTGCCCGATGGCAAAATGGTAAAGTCGTTGGCCGCATGGAAAGAAACCATGCAAGAGTTTGTACTTCCGCTTTCTCATAATTATTCAGTGCGATTTGACAAGTCACTGATGAAAGAAGTGAAGGGTGTAAGTCCGGAGCCGCGCATCATTTTGACAGAAAAAGGAGACTATTTAGTTTTCAAGCCTGTATTTGTATATGAAGGATATGAAGCCGGACCTACTGATGGTGATCAGGTATTGATTCCGCAGGGAGAAGGTGTGTTGGTTGTTCATCGAAATAAAGAGAAAGAAGAAGTTTTTTTACAACGATTAGCTAGTCTTCACTCTGGCTTTGTTGCAAATGCCGAAGATGGAACGTATGCGCTGAAAGGCACTGAAGTGCTTCGTAATAATTGGTTTTTTCTCTTTGTTGATGCTATGAAAGAATCTAAAACCACGGTGTTTGGTTTTGAATCATTACAGCATTATAGGTTTAATACCGCAAAACCCAAAACTCAGATTTTCATAAGCAGCAATACTGATTGGTTTGATGCAAAAGTGAATATTGCATTCGGTGATCAGCAAATTACAGTAGCTGATGTTAAAAAGGCGCTTGCCAACAATCAACAATACGTACAGTTGGGTGATGGTACATTAGGAATTTTACCAGAGGAGTGGCTAAAGAAATATGCGCTATTGTTTCGGGTGGGCGAAGGAAAGAGCAACACAATTAAACTATCACGTTTTCATCAAAGTGTTGTGGATGAATTATACGAGAGTAGAGATACGGCTGAGCTAGAGTTGCAACTAGAAGAAAAGTATGAACAACTTCGTCAGTTTGATAAGATCAAGCCAATTGAGCCACCTGCTGCGCTGCACGAAATATTAAGACCTTATCAGGTTTCTGGTTATCAGTGGTTGAATTACTTAAAAGAAGTGCGTTGGGGAGGAATATTAGCTGATGATATGGGATTGGGTAAAACGGTGCAAGCGCTTTCTTATTTGGAATTTTATAAAAAAACAGAGGGTTCATTACGGGCATTAGTGGTTTGTCCAACCACACTTATTTATAATTGGGAAAACGAGATTAAAAAGTTTACGCCTGCAATTCGTCATGCTATTCATCATGGTCCCATGCGTTTGCGTAAAAAAGAAGCGCTGGAGTCTTTTGAAATTTTAATCACTACATACGGAACACTGCGAAGTGATATTAAGCTGCTAAGCACACTTGAATTTGATTATGTTATTCTGGATGAATCGCAGGCCATCAAAAATCCCTCTAGTAAAGTTACGCGCGCAGCACAACTACTGCAGGCCAAGCATCGCTTGTGCATGAGTGGAACGCCACTGCAGAACAATACGTTTGATGTGTACGCGCAAATGAATTTTTTGAATCCGGGCATGCTGGGTTCGGTGGAATTTTTCCGTCAGGAGTTTGCGGTCCCCATTGATAAACTAGGCGAGCCTGATCGCAAGGAGCACTTGCGGAAAATCCTATATCCTTTCATTTTAAGACGAACCAAAGAACAGGTGGCCAAAGATTTGCCCGAAAAGCAGGAAATGGTGCTGTTCTGTGAGATGGAAAAGGAGCAACGAGATATATACGAGGCGTATCGTAATGACTATAGAAATCAGATATTAGGATCAATAGAGAATCAGGGAATTCAGCGTTCACAATTAGCAATTCTACAAGGGTTGATGAAGCTGCGTCAGATTTGTGATTCACCTGCCATTTTAAACGAAAAAGAGGAGTTTCCCAATTACTCGATCAAGCTGGACGAGTTGGCTCGTCAATTAAAAGAGGATATCAGCGACCATAAAGCACTGGTCTTTTCTCAGTTTTTAGGAATGCTTGCACTCATTCGTAGTAAGCTGGAAGAGTTGGAAATTCCCTATGTATATTTTGACGGAAGCACTTCTGCTCCGGATAGAGAAAAGGCGATTCAGCAGTTTCAAAGCCAAGAATCTATTCGTGTGTTTCTCATATCACTAAAAGCAGGAGGAGTTGGATTGAATCTTACTGCTGCTGACTATGTCTATATCATGGATCCTTGGTGGAACCCTGCCGTAGAGCAACAGGCCATTGACCGTACGCATCGAATTGGGCAGACTAAAAATATTTTTGCGTATCGAATGATTTGCAAAGATTCGATTGAAGACAAGATTTTGCAATTACAAGAGCGAAAAAGAGCGTTGGCAAAGGATATCATTTCTGATGATACTGGCTTTGTCAAGAGCCTTACACGCGAAGATGTTGAATATCTGTTCAGTTGATATTTTAACAGTTTCCACAAGCCATCCCCCTCCTTTACGTCTATCTTTGCGGACTTTAACTCTATTTATGAGAAAACTGCTCAGTACTTTATTGGTATTCATCTTCTTAGTCAATGTTTCCCTTGCCCAACGCGCCGAAGGCGTGATAAAGGGGGTGCTGACAGATTCTTCATCCAAACAGCCAATTGCAGATGCAACCGTATCGGTGGTTAGTGCTAAAGATTCATCATTGGCCAGTTTTGTTCTTTCTTCTAAGCAAGGCGTATTTGAAATCAAAAATTTATTACCCGGTGATTACCGTTTGATTGTAAGTAGCAAAGGCCTCGAAGAGATTCGTCGCAATTTTAGTATCACTGCAGATAAAAAAACAATTGATCTCGGCGCACTCTCGATGAATAAAGATTATAAAATGATGGAGGGGGTAGTGGTTACTACAGAATCTCCTATCGTTGTTAAAAATGATACGGTTCAATTCAATGCTAGTGGATTTAAAACAATCCCTAACGCAACGGTTGAGGATTTATTGAAAAAGATCCCTGGTATGGAGGTGGATAAAGACGGAAACGTAAAAGCACAGGGTGAGCAGGTTCAAAAAGTATTAGTAGACGGAAAAGAGTTTTTTGGTAACGATCCTAAGTTGGCTACTAAAAATCTCACTGCTGATATGATAGAAAGTGTTCAGGTGTTTGATGATATGAGTGATCAATCAAAGTTTACACGTATTGATGATGGGAGTCGTAGTAAGACGATCAATATTAAATTGAAGAAAGATCGCAACAAAGGATTTTTCACTCGTGCATTAGCAGGCTATGGAAGTAATGACAGATACGAGGGTAATTTGACTTACAATAATTTTAATGGTAATAAAAGATTTTCTGTTTTAATGAATGCGAACAACATTAATAAGCAGGGATTTTCTTTTAATGATATTATCAGCACCATGGGTGGCTTTGGTGGTTTCGGTGGCGGCGGGGGAGGAGGAAATTTTGGAGGAGGAGGTGGTGGCTTTGGCGGCGGAGGCGGCGGCTTCGGCGGCGGCGGAATGCAGGTGGTCGTAGGAGGACGTGGCGGCGGCGGCGGTGGCTTTGGTGGTTTTGGTGGAGGACAGAATACCGGCATTATCCGTTCACTATCAACCGGACTCAACTTTAATAATGAGTGGGGCACAAAAGCAAAATTCACAGGGAGTTATTTCTTTTCTGATTCTCGACCTGTGCAAGAGCAATCGACCTTGCGTCAAACATTTTTTGCCAATGACTCAATGGCTTTACAAAATAGAACCAGTCGTTCCAATAATCTGAATCAGAATCACCGATTTAATGTTCGTTTTGAATATCAATTCGATTCACTTACCTCATTATTATATACTCCCTCACTTACTATTCAGCACTCCGATAATTTTAGTATTGATTCTAGCCTAACAATGTCAAAGACTCCTTTGCGTGAATACAAGGCAATTGAATCAAACTCAGAAAATTCAAATGTGCGTGATGGAATGAACTTTAATAATAATTTATTGTTCAGAAGAAAATTCAAAAAAATCGGACGAACCATTACTGTTGGATTGAACAATACTATGGGAATGAGTGATGCAGATGGCCAAACCATTTCTTCAAATCGATTCTTCCGCCCAGATGGAACACCATTTTTTAATTTTTCTCAAAATCAACAGTATAATCAGTCTACTAAGACACGCAATAACGTAGTGAGCACGTCCTATACAGAACCATTGGGTAACAATAAATTATTGGAAGTGAATTATGCTTACACCAATAACTTCAGCCGTTCTGAAAAAGAGACCTTTAATTATAATTCCAGCAATGGGAAATATGATAGCCCCAACCTGCTTCAGACCAATGAGTTCAAAAACTTGTTTGTTGCACATCGCGCTGGTATTAATTTTCGCGTGCAGGAAAAGAAATATAATTATCAATTTGGAGTGGGATTACAAGAATCATTCTTAGAAAATCACACTTACCAAGCCGCTACCGGAAAAGATTCTTTGATTAAGCAGACATTTACCAATCTTTTCCCGACTGCTAATTTTAATTTGACCCCTTCTCGTAGTAAGAATTTGCGATTCTCTTATAATGGAAGAACCAATCAGCCTTCTGTTAATCAACTGCAAAATGTACCGGATGTAACAGATACACTCAATGTACGAATCGGTAATCCTAATTTGAAACAGGAGTTTACGCACAATCTCAATATGGGGTACAACACTTTTAATCTTGCTACATTCCGATTTGTGGCGGCTAATGTAAACGTCAGCACAACCAGTAATAAAATTGTAAATAGTATTACAACACGTGGCCCTGTTCAAACGACTACCTACGCCAACGTGAATGGTTATTTGCGTGCCTTTTCGTTTTTCACATTAGGTCTTCCTTTCAAAAATCCAAAACTCAAAGGGTCAAATGTTAGTTTGACCAACACCATGCTTTATTTAAAGGATGTGAGTTTGATTAACACGCGCGAAAATCTTACCAAGACCATTTCAATTACACAAGGCGCGGGCTTCAATTTTAATAAGGACAAGTTCAATATGGGTCTTCGTGCTAATTTGAGTTATTTCAATGTACAGTATAGTATTAACACACAGTTGAATGAAGATTATTGGACACAGACGTATAACGCTGATGTAACCTATACGTTCCCTAAGAATATTATTGTGAGTACAAATTTTGATTATTTAATTAATACAGGTCGTGCTGAAGGATTTAACCAAAGTATTCCTTTGTGGAATGCTAGTTTGAGCAAACAGCTATTTAAAAATAAGAATGGCGAAATAAAGTTATCGGTTAATGACTTGTTGAATCAAAATCAAAGTATCAACCGTACAGCGGGTGATAACTATTTACAGGATACCCGTAGCATGGTTTTACGTCGTTATTTTTTGGTTAGTTTCTTGTTCAACCTAAATAAGATGGGTGGAAAAACACAGTCGCAGCAACAAATGATGCCGCCGGGGATGCAACGTTACATGATGCGTGAAATGCGTGACGTGCGAATGAACTAAATATTTGCTAAGAGAATTTTAGCGCGTTCCAAATCTTCCGGTGTGTCAATAGCCACACTGCTGTAATCGGTTTGTACCATTCTGATTTTTATGCCGTGCTCCAGGTAACGGAGTTGCTCTAGCTTTTCTGTTGCTTCAAGCTGCGAAACCGGCCAGGTGGTAAAATCGAGCAGTGCTTTTTTTCTAAATGCATACACACCGATATGTTCAAAAGTTGGTGTAGAAACAGTAAGGTCACGGTGAAAAGGAATTATACTCCGGCTAAAATAGAGTGCATCATTATTGAGATCGGTAACTACTTTAACAATACTAGATTCCTGAATCAATTTAGAGTCATTGATTTTTTGCATTAATGACGCAACCTGTACAGTTGGATCCTCAAATGCCTGTATCAATCGAGCCAGTGGTTCTTTTTTTATAAAAGGGGTATCGCCCTGCACATTTACAATCAAATCAACTGAAAGGGAGGCTGCGATTTCTGCAATCCGGTCAGAACCACTTTCGTGTTCTCGCTGACTTCTTTTGCAAGTACCACCTGCGTTGATAATTTCTTTTTCAATTTTGTCACTATCTGTTACTACAATAACCTCATCAAATAGTCCAGTGGCAACCGCAGCATCGTATGTATAACGGATAACAGTTTTGTTACCTAGTTGCTGTAATAGTTTACCCGGAAAGCGCGATGCCGCATACCGGGCTGGTATAAGTGCAACTACTTTCATTCGTGGATTTTATTTTGGAAAGGACTTTTTAATAGAAGACCAAGATCTTCGTCTTTTCCTACAGGATAATCTCGATCAATTCCATATTGAATTGCTGAAACATCTAATGTGCGAAAGGTTCCAAATAGTCGATCCCAAATTGAAAAAACAGCACCATAATTAGAATCCGTATAAGGCTGCTTCCAGTGATGGTGCACCTTGTGCATATTGGGAGAGATTAAAATCCAGCTTATTGTCTTATCAATACCAGTTGGCAGTTTAATGTTTGCATGTGTAAATGCGGTAGCCACCACAACAAGTGTTTGATACATCATTACACTGTACATAGGAGCTCCTGAAATAAAAATCAGGAGTAGAAAAAATAATCCACGCAGTAAGCTATCGCCCGGGTGGTGACGCAGGCCCGTCGTTACATCTACTTTAGTATCGCTGTGATGAATCAAATGAAAGCGCCATAAAAATTTTTGCTGGTGCATCACCCAATGTACCAGCCAACTGCTAAAATCAAGCGCAAATACACCTATTAAAATAGTGGCAAGTGTGTTGACATTTGTCCAATAGATAATCCCAAATTCAGCTTGCTTGCACCAATCAGATAGCGCTACTATTAATATTGCTAGAAAAGTGTGTATGATCAGGTGTATGACGGTGAATACAAAATTGACGCCAGCATGTGTCAATTTGCCTTTATGGTAGGGTAACTTAAAGAGTGGAATGGCCCCTTCAATGATCCAGAAAAAAAGAAGGCCGCCAACTAAAATAGCTAAACGTTCTGCCGGACGTTGTTCAAGTGTTTGAAAATATTGAATCCAATCCGACCACATGGTAAAGAGTTTATTGATTTAACATCAACGGCATCACCAGCATGAGTAGTTCTTCATTGTCTGCTTTATCTGTTGGGCGAATGATACCCGCCTTAGTAGGAGTGGATAATTCAATCTGCACCTCATCACTATCGGCAGCCCCTAACATTTCAATAAGAAATTTTGCGTTGAAGGCAATTAAAAGATCTTCTCCGTTGTATTGACATTTCATGCGCTCATTTCCTTCAAAACTAAAGTCTACATCCTGGGCTGCTAATTGTAATTCGCTGCCGCTGATATTAAGTGCAACTTGGTTAGTGCTTTTGTTACTGAAGATACTAACGCGACGTAATGCGCTCTGAAACTCGGACGTATTCACAGTGAGACTATATGGATTGCCGGTTGGAATTACTACTTTGTAATCGGGGAATCTTGCATCGATTAATCGGCAACTCATTTGGGTAGTACCGTAACTAATAAACAAATGGTTGCTATTGTAATTAATCGTAACTGGTTGATCTGTATCAGGAATTGCAGCCTTAACTAAATTCAACGGTTTTTTTGGAACAATGAATGAATCTGTTTTAGGGCATTTTACATCTGATCTTTTGTAGCGAACTAAACGGTGTGCATCAGTAGCTACGCATTGTAGTCCTTTTTTATCAAGCTCAAAAAACACGCCGGTCATTGCAGGACGTAAATCATCATTGCTGGTCGCAAACAAGGTTTTGTTGATAGCCGTAAGCAATGCGGTAGCACTCATTTCAAAAGAAGTGGTTTCATCCGCACTTGGTTCTTTCGGGAAATTATCTGGATTTTCACCCATCACCTTGTACTTACCATTGTCACTGGTGATTTCGATTGCAAAATTTTTATCAATATTGAAAGTAAGCGGCTGGTCCCCGATATTTTTTAATGAGTCCATCAAAATACGCGCGGGAATACAAACCTTTCCGGTGTCTTTTGCCTCAATATCCAATTGCACACGCATGACTGTTTCCAGGTCAGTGGCTACCACCGTCAATTTGTTCTTTTCTACTTCAAATAAAAAATCTTCCAGAATGGGTAGTACTGTGTTTGTATTAATCACTCCTGAAATGTGCTGTAATTGTTTCAAAAGCACCGAAGAATTCGCAATGAATTTCATACCACTTCTATTGATAGGTTGAAGGCGAAACTACTGATTTTTTGGGTAGTTTTGGAGGGATGTACAAAAAGGCGCTTACCCCTGAGCAAACACTCCATAAACTACGTCATTATTGTGCCTACCAGGAACGATCACATAGGGAAGTACGTGATAAATTGTTCTTATTGGGATGTCCAGCCCGTGAGCATGATGAATTAATCAGCTCCCTCATTGAGGATGATTATTTGAATGAAGAACGTTTCGCCAAAGCCTATGCGGGTGGAAAATGGAGAGCAAAGCGCTGGGGTCGGGTACGTATCAAAATGGAGTTGCAGCAAAGAGGGATTAGTGTGTATTGTATTCGTAAGGCTATGGCAGAAATAGAGGAAGCCGACTATGAGAAGGTGTTGAAAGTATTGATTACCAAAAAATATCAAAGTCTTAAACAATTTCAATACATCATTCGACAGAAGAAAACGGCTGATTATATAATTGGCAAAGGGTTTGAGCCAGAATTAGTAAGGGCCATTCTCTCAAAGTTGTAACTTGAACCAATGAATCCACTTTCTGTTTCGCTCATACAGGCCTCTTTACACTGGGAAAATAAAGAAGCCAATTTGCGCTCTTTTGAAGAAAAAATCAACTTACTTAAAGGAAAGACACAGGTTGTTTTTTTGCCGGAAATGTTTAGCACTGGATTTAGTATGCGCTCCAATCAATTGGCAGAGAACATGGAAGGAGTTACGGTTACCTGGATGAAAAATATCGCCACTGCCAATCGAATTATTTTATGTGGAAGTGTGATCATTCAGGAAAATGAGAATTATTATAACCGATTACTTTGGGTATTACCCAATGGTGAAACTGGTGTGTATGATAAACGACATTTATTTGGGTTTGCTGGGGAAGATCAACACTATGCAGCAGGTACAAAAAGATTAATTGCCTCTGTAAACGGCTGGCGTTTTAATTTACAAGTATGTTATGACCTGCGTTTCCCCGTATGGGCCCGCCAACAACAAAATGAAAGTAATCCTGAATATGATGTTTTGGTTTATGTAGCCAATTGGCCTGAACGCAGACGACAGGCTTGGATGACTTTGCTACAAGCAAGAGCTATCGAAAATCAATGTTATGTGATTGGTGTGAACCGGGTAGGAGATGATGGGAATACTATTTATCACAGCGGTGATTCTATGATCATTGATCCAGTGGGAGAAGTTTTATTTACAGAACGAGACAAAGAGACAACGTACACCTGTCAACTGAATCAAGAAAAACTACAAAGCGTTCGCCAGCAATTACCCTTTTTGAAAGACGGAGACCGCTTTTTGATTCAGTAGTTGGATTCTTATTTTAAATGATTCCATCCTTGTGCAGTGATTGCATGCTTGCTTCCACCTTTCGTTATGATATGTGCACCTTGTTCTGCCTCGGTCATATAACCTACCACACTGATTTGCTCATTTAATACTAGTTTATCATAATCAGCTTGAGGAATAGTAAAGAGTAGTTCATAGTCTTCACCACCGCTCAACGCACAAGCAGTAGGATCTAATTCAAATTTGAAAGCAGCTTGACGGGTTGCATCTGCTATGGGTAGTTTGTCTTCATACAACACACATCCCAATTGACTTTGTTTGCATATATGTAAAAGCTCAGAACTTAATCCATCGCTGATATCCATCATAGAGGTAGGCGTAATAGTTTCTTTTTCAAAAAATTCTACAATGTCTTTCCGCGCTTCAGGCTTCAATAACCGTCCAACTACATAAGCTTCTCCTTCGAGATCTGGTTGTACACCCGGGCTTTCTAGAAAAATCTTTTTTTCTCTTTCTAAAAATAATAATCCAACATAGGCCCCACCTAAATCTCCACTCACACAAACTAAATCTCCTTTTTGTGCCGTACTTCTTTTTATAAATTTATCGGGGGTTACTTCGCCTATAGCAGTAATTGAAATGATTAATCCTTTTTGAGAAGAAGTAGTATCTCCACCTACTAAGTCCACTCCATATTTTTCGCAAGCGGCATAAATTCCTTCGTAGAGTTCATCAACCGCTTCCACGCTAAATCGACTGCTGATGGCAATACTTATTACAATTTGTGTCGGTGTAGCATTCATTGCATAAATGTCACTCAGGTTAACCACAACAGATTTATACCCCAAGTGCTTTAGCGGCGTATACATTAAATCAAAATGAACACCTTCTACCAGTAGATCTGTTGTGACAACTGTTTGCTTTCCAAAATGATCAATCACTGCTGCGTCATCGCCAACGCCTAAAATTGAGGATGCATTTTGCAGTTCAATATTTTTTGTCAGGTGTTCAATCAATCCAAATTCACCCAGTGTGTTTATCTCAGTACGTTCGTTTGCCATGTGCTATATAAATTATAATTCTTTACGAGCATTGATCACATCCAATATTTCAGCATGAATAAGACCATTTGTTGCTAATACTTTATGTTGATAAATCGAAAAAGAATCTCCTTTAAAGTCAGTTACCCGCCCACCTGCTTCTTCAACAATTAAAAATCCTGCTGCACTGTCCCAGGGTTCTAGTTTTTGTTCAAAGAAACCATCAAATCTACCGCAGGCAACCCAGCAGAGGTCAATAGCAGCGGATCCTAATCGACGTACTGGTACACCCTTGCGAACAAATCGTTCAAATACTTCTAGCGGTCCATTGGGTTCGTTGATATAGGTATAGGGGAACCCTGTTACTAAACAGGAGTGAAGTGTTACGGATTTTTGACTAACACGTATCGGTTTATCATTGAGTGTTGCGCCCTTACCTTTTTCTGCAAAGAAAAATTCATTGAGATGCGGATTATAGACGGCGGCCATTACAATGTCTCCGTTATGTTCGACACCTATGGAAACACAGTTTAAAGGAATACCTTGTGCAAAATTGACAGTTCCGTCAATAGGATCAATCACCCATTTGAATTCAGAATTTTGGGAAAGCGCACCGCTCTCTTCTGCCAAAATCTGGTGATCAGGATAGTCACGTTTAATTACTGATAAAATTGCTTTTTCCGATGCGTGATCAGCTTCAGTCACTAGGTTATTGACACCTTCCTTATTTGAAACGGTAAACGACTGTTGAAAAAAGCGCATGATTTCGGCTGCGCCAGCTTGCGTGGCCTCTACTAGTGTTGAACGAAGCATGTGCGAAGATAGGTTCTCCCTCGGTCAATTGCGTATATTCGCAAAACAATTGAATCCGTGCAATGGCGTCCATCATTGAAATAAAGATTCCGAAGGCACTGGCTTCTATTCTCCAGATTCCTATAAATGATAATCGTCGACAACAGCTTCGTGTATTAAAAAAGCTATTAAAAAAAGCACGCTTTACTTCTTTTGGGCAGCAATATCATTTTGACCAGGCTTTGCTTAGCAAGCATCCAGGTAAAAAATTCCAAGAATTAGTTCCCATTCATGATTACAACAAAATTTATAATGAATGGTGGAAGCAAACCTTAGATGGAACGCCCGATGTAACATGGCCCGGTAAGATCAAGTATTACGCATTAAGTTCAGGAACCTCAGAAGCAGCAAGTAAGTATATCCCGGTTACTAATGATCTATTGCGAAGCAATATGATCAACTATTTGCGTCAATTACTCAGTTTGGTACGCTATGAGGAAGCAACGATGCGGGCCATGACAAAAGGGTTTTTGATGTTAGGGGGTGCTACTGATTTAAAAAAAGGAAAAGCAGGTTGGTATGCAGGCGACTTGAGTGGCATCTTGGCAAAGAGACGACCGTTTTGGTTTCAAACGTTTTATAAACCTGGTGGCCGAATTGCAGCCATCAGTGATTGGAATCAAAAATTACAAGAGATAGTTGAGCAAGCACCCAATTGGGATATCGGTTATTTGGTAGGAGTTCCTGCCTGGTGTCAAATGTTGATGGAAATGGTGATTGAACGCTACAAGCTGAATCACATTCATGAGATATGGCCCAATTTGAGCTTTTTTGTACACGGCGGTGTTGCCTTTGAGCCCTATAAAAAGGGGTTCGAAAAATTATTGGGCAAGCCCATCGTTTATGTTGAAAATTATTTATCAAGTGAAGGGTTTATTGGCTATAAAACCAGAGAGCATGCAGCGGGTATGCAATTGATTCTGAATAATAATATTTTCTTTGAGTTCATTCCTTTTGACGAAACCAATTTTGATGCAGACGGTAATCCACTACCTGGTGCCGATACAAAAATGATTCATGAAGTAGAAGAGGGTAAAGAGTATGCTTTGTTAATGAGTACCAATGCAGGTACCTGGCGTTATTTGATTGGTGATACCATCCGATTTACAGATATCGAAAAAGCCGAAGTGGTGATAACAGGGCGCATCAAACATTTTTTAAGTTTGACAGGTGAACATTTGAGTGTTGACAATATGAACAAGGCGATTGAATTGGTCAGTAATGAATTTAATATCAGCATTCCAGAGTATACGGTGGTTGGATTTCCCTATCAAAACTTTTTTGCGCATCGCTGGTATATTGCTACGGATGATAAAGTGGATGCAGAAGCGTTGCGCCAACGAATTGACGTTCATTTACGCAATTTGAATGACGACTATGCAACGGAAAGAGATAGTGCATTGAAAGAAGTTTTTCTTACCGTTCTTCCCGAGCAACAGTTTCTCCGGTTTATGGAATTAAAAGGGAAGTTAGGCAGTCAACATAAATTTCCTCGTGTAATGAAAGGAACAATGCTTGCTGATTGGGAAAAATTTTTACAAACAGGTCAACTTTGACAAGTAACGTTTCAATCATAGCAAGAATTTGGAGTCGCTTGAAACGAGTGTTACTTTATCTTTTTATTTTTCAATTTGCTTATATAATTCTGTTACGATGGGTCGATCCTCCTATTACGATGACACAGCTTGTTAATTGGGCAACAGGTGATGGATTTCGACGCGATTATGTTAGAGCAGATCAAGTCTCTCCTTATTTACGATTGGCAGTAATTGCATCCGAAGATCAATTATTTCCTGAGCACTTAGGTTTTGATTGGAAGCGAATTAAGGAGGCGATGGCCTATAATAAGCGTAAGCCAACTAAGTTAAGAGGCGGTAGCACGATCAGTCAGCAAACTGCAAAAAATGTTTTTTTATGGCAGGGAAGAAGTTGGATTCGCAAGGGACTAGAAGTGTACTTCACTTTTATGATCGAGATTATATGGGGCAAAAAAAGAATCTTGGAAGTGTATCTAAATGTGATTGAAATGGGAAAAGGTGTATTTGGAGCAGAGGCCGCTGCGCAGTTTTATTTTAATAAATCGGCAAGAAACTTAAGTCGTCGTGAATCGGCATTGATAGCCGCTTGTCTTCCAAATCCCATTCGTTACAAAGTAAAATCAGGATCTCGTTATATGCAATCTCGGGCTAGCATGATACAACGTCAAATGATGAATCTGCAGTCTGATCCTGCTATTCGAAAGCTTATTGAGAATCGATAGCAAATGATGATTCTAGAATTTTATTAACTGTACGAATTGCACTATGTATTCGATCTTCATTTTTCCCTTTGATCAAGGTCCAAGGAATCGATTGTTGCTCCAGGTAATTTTTATAGATAAAAAATAATCGCTCTCTGGTTTCCAGATCTGGATATTCTCTCAATTCGTCTTTCTCCCATTCTAAATCTGGCTGACAAAGCAAATAGTGGTCATATTTTCTTTTCGCTAATTGTTCTTCTATATATGGATGACATTTATTAAATACGAATTCTGCCCAAACTTTCATCACAACCATATTGGTGTCGATGAAGTAGGGAATATCATAGTCTTGTTCTAAAAGTGGAGCTGCTCTTTTTTCTAATAATTCTGCCCAATTTTCTTCACCGGTAATTTGCCCTTTGGCAATGGCCAGTAAATCTGTGTAACTATAATCTTTCCCGTTTGTCAATAAATATTCGCGAGCATACTCAGGACACCAAACCGTTTCAAAGTGTTCTGCTAATTGACGACATAACGTGCTTTTGCCGGTACTCTCGGGTCCTATAACTACAATTTTTTTAAGCATGGGTCGTAATAGCTTTTTGATTCCAGCTGCGTAGCCCTCCAAAGGCAATGAGCAGCAAAACAAAATAATAGGCGGAAGTTAAGGGTAATCCTTTCACAAAATAAAGAGGAAAGGATGCAATATTAGTGAGTATCCACCAGTACCAACTTTCAACTTTCTTTTTAGTCATCAACCACATTCCGGTAAAGGCAGCCGCCGAGGCGAGTGCATCTGCCCAAGGAATGGCATCTTTAAAAAATAAATCTTTCAATTGCGTTAACGATATAAATAGTATGAAATAACAAACAATGAAAAAAAGAAGTTGTTCGATCCATTCTTTACGAATGCTGGTCGTGATATGTATAATCTTTGTTTTCATTTCATCCGTTCTGTTCCAATTATACCATCCATATAAACTCATAGCAGTGTAATAAAAGTTTACGGCTCCTTCTCCAGGTAAATGATATTTAAAACTAATCCAGGTATAAATAATTGTGTTGATAAGGCCTACCGGATATACCCAGATACTTTCTCTTTTACTAAACCATACACTTGCTATGCCTGCAATAACAGCAATCCATTCTACCCAGGATGTATTTTGGATGGATTGATAGAAAAACTCTAAGATTGCGCTATTCATTCTGATTCTGCGATCACTTCTTTCACTTCCGGAATCATTCTTTTCATCATGCCTTCGATTCCGGCTTTAAGGGTGATCATTGAAGAAGGACAACCACTGCAACTTCCTTGCATGGCTAAGCTAACTGTACCTGCTTCGTAACTTTTAAATTGAATGGCCCCTCCATCCATTTCAACAGCTGGGCGAACATAATTATCTAGTAATTCTTTAATTCTCTTTACAACATCGTCGTCATCAGCTGCAACTTCATTGGTTACGGTTTGCTTTTGTGCTGCTAGTTCTTCTTCATTCACCACAGGCTTACCCTCTTCCAGGTAATCTTTTAAAAACTGGCGCACAGATGGAATAACATCATTCCAATCTGTTTCCTGTGTTTTGGTGAGCGTAACAAAATTGCTCGCAATAAAAACAGCCTTTATAAAAGGAAATCCAAACAATTCTGTAGCGAGTGGTGATGGACCCGCGCTCGCTACATCCGGAAAATCCACACTTTTACCAGGGTATAATAATTTGTTGGCCACAAACTTCATGGTTTCTGGGTTTGGGGTCATCTCCGTGTAGATGCTTACAATAGGGTTGCCAGTCTTGATCATAGGTCCATTAGTTATTCTGCAAAAATAACAAGTATGGAGATGCTTTGTTTACGAAGACCGGAAACTACTAACTCCTTGTATGTCATGAAATAAACTAATCCCTCTCAGGTTGTTGTCCCCATTTTTCCGGGGAACGCCACAGTGCGGATAGTAATAGCTCGCGCATAAAGAAAAATTCTTTGGGGAGTTTGTCGTATACTTTTTCAAACAATTCTTCGTGTCCCAATAATTCTTTTTTTCCCTCTTCGCGATCGATGATCATTACTTTATCGAAGTCTTCCTTAGTAAAGTTTTCCATTCCTCTCCAGTCCATGTCACTATAACGAGGTCTCCATCCAACTGGACTTTCAACTGCACTGGCTTGTCCGCGAATTCTTCCGACAATCCATTTTAAGACACGCATATTCTCTCCATAACCCGGCCACAAGAATTGTCCATTTTCATCTTTTCTAAACCAGTTGACACTGAAAATGCGAGGAGCATTCGGCAGATCACGTCCAAATTGTAACCAGTGATTTACATAGTCGCCAATGTGATAACCCATAAAAGGTAACATCGCAAAAGGATCGCGACGCACTTTCCCTAATTCTCCAAATGCAGCTGCCGTCATTTCGCTGCCCATGGTTGTGGCGAGATAAACACCAAAATTCCAATTGAAACTTTGATATACGAGTGGAACGCCTGTACTTCTGCGTCCTCCAAATATGAAACCAGAAATGGGCACACCGTCTGGGTTTTCCCAATCTTTATCGATTGCTGGATTTTGATGTGCCGGTGCACAAAAACGTGAATTTGGATGTGCAGCTGGTTTACCGCTTGAAGGGTCATACGATTTACCAGTCCAGTCGGTTAATCCTGCAGGAATTTCTTTGGTCAGTCCCTCCCACCATACGTCTTTATCTGCGGTGATGGCCACATTGGTAAAAATGGTGTTGGCCTTGATGGTTTCCATCGCATTTGGATTGGTGTGACTATTGGTTCCGGGTGCAACACCAAAGTAACCGGCTTCCGGATTGATTGCATGCAATCCACCTTTTTTCCCTTTGTGGATCCAAGCAATGTCATCCCCTACTGTGGTTACCTTCCAGTCGCCGAATGCAGCAGGCGGAATTAACATCGCAAAGTTGGTCTTGCCACAAGCACTGGGAAATGCCGCAGCTACATAATTTTTTTGTTTATCAGGAGACTCCACACCGAGTATGAGCATGTGCTCAGCTAACCAGCCTTCTTCTCTTCCCATGACAGAAGCGATACGAAGTGCAAAACATTTTTTTCCCATCAGTGCATTTCCACCGTACCCGCTACCATAGGAGATGATTAATCTTTCCTCTGGAAAATGAGAGATATATTTTACGTCTGGATTGCAAGGCCAGGTACTATCTTTTTTATTACCATCCAATGGTGCTCCCACCGAGTGAAGACATTTTACATATCCTTTCTTTTGTAAATAGGGTAGCACCTCTGTACCCATACGGGTCATGATACGCATATTTACCACCGCATACTCTGAGTCGGTAAGTTGAACGCCATACCTTGAATAGGGAGAGCCGACTGGACCCATACAAAATGGGATTACATAAAGGGTTCTTCCTTTCATGCTACCCCTAAGTAAATCGTTTAGCTTCGTTTTCATTTCAACGGGTTCCATCCAATTATTAGTTGGACCCGCATCTTCTTTTCTCAGACTGCAGATAAACGTTCTGTCTTCTACACGTGCAACGTCACTAGGATCACTGAAACAAGCAAAGCTGTTTGGCCTTTTTTCAGGATTCAATCGAATAAAGGTTCCCTTCTTTACTAGTAACTCACAGAGGTTGTCATATTCTTCCTGACTTCCATCACACCAATGAATGGAGGTAGCCGAACAATGCTTTGCAATTTGATTGACCCATGTTTCTAATTCCGCACGTGCTTTGGCAGTTTCGGTAGAATAAAAATTAGGAGATAATGTCATAGAATATGGCTTTAGCAATTTTTCAGAGAAAGGTGCAAAGTTGGCAAGAAAAATCGGAACTAACGAGCGTTTGGATGGCTAAATGTCAACCTGCTGATAATCAAACTGCTTAGCATGGATAATGATCCTAAAAAGAAAGCAATACCCGGAAAGTGAATAGTTGAATCGGGGCGAGTGAAATAGGCAAAAAGATTATTCATAATTAGGGGGCCGATGATAGCTGTGAGGCTCATCAAACTGGTTAGAGCCCCTTGTAATTCTCCTTGCACATTTGGAGAAACTAAACTGGCTAGCGTGGATTGTAAAGAGGGGCCTGCCAGCCCACCAAGACAATAGGGAATCAGAAATAAAAACATCATCCAGCCCATTGGCGCAAATGCAAGTGCAAATAGCCCAAATGAGTAAAATGATAAGCCAATATAAATACTTTTTTCGTTGCCTAACCTGGGGTTAACAACCCTTACCAGTAGAGATTGCACCAAACCTACCAGTACACCAGAAACTGCAAGGGATATACCTACCAATTTTTCGCTCCATCCAAATCGATACATGGTGAAATAACTCCATGTACTCTGTACCGACTGTCCACCCAGATAAATTAAAAAATAGACGATAGCTAATCTGGCAACCGTCGGGTGTGATAGAAAAATTTTTAATGCACCAAAGGGGTTGGCCCTCTTCCAGCTGAACTTTCTTCTGTTTTCGACGGGTAACGATTCGGGTAAAATAAAATAGCCATACAAAGCATTGAGTAAACAAAGTACCGAAGCTGTATAAAAAGGGGCTCGGACTCCAAAGTCTGCAACTAGTCCTCCCAATGCGGGTCCAATAACAAAACCAAGCCCGAAGGCGGCACCAATCATTCCAAAATTTTTTGCTCTTGTACTCTCATTACTTACATCCGCTATGTATGCGCTTGCTGTGCTAAGACTGGACCCCGCCACACCTGCAACAATTCTCCCAATTATGAGCCAAAAAAAACTGGGTGCCCAGGCTAGTAGTAAATAGTTTATAGAAAATCCAAATAATGATAACAATAAGATGGGCCTTCTTCCAAATTGATCACTCAAGTTTCCCAGTACCGGCGCAAATAAAAATTGGGAAAAGGCATAGCCAAATAACAAGATAGCCCCATAGGAGCTTGCCTGGTTAATAGGAACACTTGTTAGGTTGCTCACTAAAGTGGGAAGTACGGGGATAATTAATCCCCATCCCATTACATCCAGAAAAAGGGTGATAAATATGAAACCAACTGCCGCTTGTCTTTTGGAGCGCATTCACAAATTTAATAGGTACAAATTACGAGTTGCTTTTTATCTTTGTTCAAACAAACTGATAATATGAAACTCCGATCCTTGTTATTGATTGCATTGGCCCCCTTGTTTTTTTATTCTTGTGTAAGCAGTAAAAAATTTAAAACAGCACAGACTGATATTGCTAAGCTGCAGGATCGTTATAAAACGCTGGAGTCTGAAAATAATGTTTGTGGGGAAGAAAAAGGAATCCTTGCTCGTCAAAAGGAAACGCTAGAGCGCGAAAAAGCTTTGTTGAATGCACGCATTAAAGAATTACAGGATCAAATTGATTATTGGAAAACAAACAATAATCAAACATTGCGTCAGCTTGAAAACCTATCTGTGATCTCTACACAGCAGGCGGAGAGTATCAAGAAATCAATGGAAAATCTAGGTATTAAGGACCTATATATTCAAAACATCCAACAGCAAATGGCTTATAAGGATTCTCTTAATATGTCATTAGTGATGAACTTAAAGGGTGCTATTGGAAATTTAGCTGATGAAGACATAAATATCAAAGTAGATAAAGGAGTTGTTTATGTAGATATTTCCGATAAGCTTCTATTCAAAACAGGAAGTTATCAGATAACAGAACGCGCTAGCGAAGTTTTAGGTAAGGTAGCATTGGTGTTAAAAAATCAGCCTGATCTTGAGTTTATGGTAGAGGGTCACACGGATGGAGTTCCTTACAACGGTAGTGGTGTGATCAGCGATAATTGGGATCTAAGTGTGCTGCGCGCAACAACAGTGGTTCGTTTACTACAAACAAAATATGGTTTAGATCCTGCTAAAATGGTGGCTGCTGGAAGGGGCGAGTATAAACCTGTATCGGATAACACAAATCGTGAAGGACGTGCTGCCAACCGTCGTACACGTATTGTTGTGTTGCCACAATTGGATCAATTCTTCAAATTATTGGAGCGACCTAAAAATTAATTGGTAGCTATTTCAGAATTTGGGTCTCATTACATGCCGTATTTATTCAGGAATTTAATACGCATGATTTTGAGCTGTTCCCAATTAAAGTTATAGTCTGACAATTCTTCTTGTGCAACCTGTAACGAAGAGGTTTCGCATCCTTTAAAGTAGTCCAGAATTTCTTCTTGTTCGTTCTGGTCTAATAACTCATCAATGGCATAGTCCAGATTGAGACGGGTGCCACTGGCTGCGATGGTCTCCATTTCTTCGAGCAATTCGTCCATGCTCCACCCTTTGTTACGCGCGATTGTTTCAAGGGGAACTTTTTTATCTGTATTCTGGATGATATAAACCTTGTTGCCACTTTTATTGACCACGCTCTTCATCACAAAATCATCTGGTCTTTCAATATTATTTTCCTCGGCATACTTAGCAATCAATTCCACGAATGGCTTCCCGTATTTAAGTGCTTTTCCCTTGCTCACGCCCTGGCATTTTTCAAGGCCTTCCAAGTTGATGGGATAGGTGGTTGCCATATCTCGCAAGGAAGATTCCAGAAAAATAACAAAGGGAGGAAGCGATTTCTTTTTCGCTTCTTGTTGTCTTAGTTCAAGGAGCTGCTTGAATAATACCTCGTCTACTGCAATTTCATTACTTTCTTCTGCAACTTCCCAATCATCTTCCCCATCTGCATTTTCATATAGCTTATTCAATACAATAGAGAAGGGTTTTGGCTTTTTTAAAAAGGCCTCTCCTTTTTTTGTGAATTTTATTACACCATACTCTTCGATGTCTTTACGTAATAATCCTTCTAAAATCATTTGCCGAATTAGTGATTGCCAAAAAAATGGATCCTTGTCATTTCCGCTGGCAAAGGCATCAATACCCTCATGGCGAAACATAGTGACTTGAGGAGTTAGCTTACCTGTGAGTATGTGTACAATGTATTCGGTAGCAAATCGTTCATCTAATTGCTGAATGGCTTTTAAAACTAATTGGGCTTCCTGTTTAGCTTCAATTTGTTCTTTAGGATGTTTACAATTGTCGCATTGCCCACAATTTTTTGTCTCATACGTTTCTCCAAAATAACTCATCAACACTTTTCTTCGACATACACCTGTTTCAGCAAATGCAACTGTTTCATTGATCAACTGAGCGCCAACCTCTCTCTCGCTAAGTGGCTTATCTCGCATAAGATGTTCCAGTTTTGAAACGTCTTTGTGTGAATAATAAAGAACACAGCGACCTTCTAACCCGTCTCGCCCAGCACGTCCGGTTTCCTGGTAGTAGTTTTCAATACTTTTTGGAATGTTATAGTGAATTACGAATCGGATGTCCGGTTTATCAATTCCCATTCCAAAAGCTATGGTAGCACAAATTACCTGGACGTCCTCACCTAAAAACTGATCCTGTCTTTCTGCACGCAACTTAGTGTCTAAACCGGCATGATACGCCACAGCCTTAATACCATTTGCATTTAAAACGTCTGCAAGCTCTTCGGTCGTTTTGCGATTTAATGTATAAATGATGCCACTTTTGGTTTTCATTCCCTTGATAAAGCGAACGATGCTTTCATCTGTTTGTGCTTTTTTAATCTTGGGAAGAACTTCGTAATAAAGATTAGGCCTATTGAATGAAGAAATAAAAATATTGGGATTGCGCAGGTCCAGATTTTTTACAATATCACTTTGAACCTTTGGTGTTGCAGTGGCTGTTAAGGCCATAACTGGGACATCAGGGTTGATTTGTGTCATCATCTCACGAAGGCGTCTATATTCTGGTCTGAAATCATGACCCCATTCAGAAATACAATGTGCTTCGTCTACTGCAAAAAAGGAAATAGGTAATGATGCAAACAGTTCAATATTTTCTTGCTTTGATAATGTCTCAGGTGCTACATAAAGCATCTTGGTTTTACCACTTTGCAAATCCTCCTGCACAACTTTAATCTCCTTTTTAGATAAGGTAGAGTTTAAAAAGTGTGCAACATGGTCTTGACTACTGAAACCTCTCACTAGATCAACCTGATTTTTCATCAGTGCTATCAGTGGTGAAACAAAAATGGCAACCCCTTCACTCATCAATGCGGGCAATTGGTAACAAAGGCTTTTACCGCCCCCCGTGGGCATAATCACAAAGGTGTCCCGACCAGCAAGTAAGCTTTCGATAGCCTTTTCCTGCGTTCCTTTAAATTTCGTGAACCCAAAGAAGTGCTGAAGGGCTTGGTGTAAGTCTACCTTTTTAGCTGGCTTGGAAATTGATCTATTTCGAGCTATTTTTTTAACAGAGGGCAAGATTCGTAAAATTTTGATTATCAGTGTTATCTGATAAAAATTAGGATTTATTTGGTTTTTTTGATACCCGCCGGGTATCAGACGAATATAATCTATATAACACTCTTGTGGAAGGGTTGTTTAGTTAAAATTCCACATTAATAAACACCTGACTTTTCTTTTTTAAATGGACTAATTTTGACCTCTTTAAGTCAAGTAAAGCGTGAAAGTGAAGCAGACCGATCTCTGGCCTATGAAGGAGTTAATCAAAAAAACCGCACTGCGAACACTTGAATTAGAGGCCCGTTCTATTGAGGGGTTACGATCTTCCATTACTGATGAATTCGTAAAAGCGGTAGAAGCGTTGGCTTCTACTAAAGGCCGTGTAGTAATCAGCGGAATTGGAAAGAGCGCTGTGATTGCACAAAAGATGGTAGCCACTTTTAATTCTACGGGTACGCCTTCCATTTTCATGCACGCAGCCGATGCCATTCATGGTGACCTGGGAATGATTCAGCAGGATGATGTTGTGGTGATTCTAAGTAAAAGTGGCGAAAGTCCGGAGATCAAAGTATTGGTTCAGTTAATCAAAAATTTTGGCAACACACTAATTGCTATTGTAGGGAACACCAATTCTTTTTTAGCTAGTCAATCTTCCTTGGTTCTAGATACAACAGTAGAACAAGAAGCCTGCCCTAACAATCTGGCACCCACTAGCAGCACTACTGCTCAACTGGTCATGGGCGATGCATTGGCTATTTGCCTAATGGAGCTAAAAGGATTTAAATCGACTGATTTTGCCAAATTTCATCCTGGAGGAGCACTTGGAAAAAAACTATACCTCCGCGTTCAGGACTTGGCTGTTCAAAATGAAAAGCCGGTTGTATATGTGTCTCAATCTTTACGTGATGTAATTGTAACGATGACTGCAAGTCGTTTGGGGGTTACAGCAGTTATAGATGATGCAGATAAGTTGGTGGGTATTATCACCGATGGGGATTTGCGTCGCTTGCTTGAAAAAAATATTCCAATAGATGACATGTCTGCAGGTCAGATCATGACGCAGCATCCTGTAACAATCGCACCTGATGAATTAGCGGTATCTGCATTAGACTTACTTCGAAAAAATAAGATCACGCAGGTGGCCATTGCACAAAACCAACAATACCTTGGCATCATTCATATCCACGATTTGTTGCGTGAGGGACTCTTATGACCGAATAACCTATGAAAAAAAATCAGTACGTAGCCATCATGGCGGGGGGAATTGGAAGTCGATTCTGGCCAATGAGCAGAACGCGTTACCCCAAACAGTTTTTGGATATATTGGGAATAGGAAGAACGCTTATTCAACAGAGTTATGATCGGTATAGCAAAGTAGTGCCTGCTGAAAACGTTTACGTGGTTACTTCACATGAGTATGTGTCAATTGTTCGGGAGCAATTGCCCGAATTGCCCGCTGCAAATATTTTAGCAGAACCTTCCAGAAAAAATACGGCTGCGTGTATAGCATACATTGCTTTTCATTTGCAGGCAAAAGATCCAGATGCCGTCATGATTGCTGCACCTGCTGACCACCTGGTTACAGAAACGGATCAATTTATTAGTACTGCACAAAAGGCACTCGACTTTGTTGATTCGGTCAATGCGTTAGTGACAATTGGTGTCAAGCCTACTCATCCCAATACAGGATATGGATATATACAGCACGAACTGATGGCTGCTGCTACCGATGTTTATAAAGTAAAAACATTTACCGAAAAACCAAATGAAGAAATTGCTAAAGCGTTTATCGCCAGTGGCGATTTTTTATGGAATGCAGGCATCTTTACATGGAAAGTCAAAAACATTTTGCACGCGTTTGAAAAACATTTAGCAGAGGTATATGAAATTTTTGCAGCAGAACGTGAGCATTTTAATTCACCCACTGAGCGAACTGCAATAGAACGGATTTATCCGCAGTGTACTAATATCTCTGTTGATTTTGGTGTAATGGAAAAAGCATCGAATGTGTTTGTGATCCCTGCTAGTTTTGGATGGAGTGATCTGGGTACCTGGAATAGTGCTTGGGACAATATGGAGAAAGACTATTTTGGTAATGCAGTAGTAGGTAAACAAGTTATGGTGGTGGATGCTAATAATTGTATGGTTCATGCATCCGATAAGAAGTTGGTTTTGTTACAAGGATTACGTGATTATATCATTGTAGATACTGACGATGTGTTACTGATTTGCAAAAAAGAAAAAGAGCAGCAGATCAAAGAGTATGTGGCAGAGGTTAAAAGAAACATGGGCGAACATTATTTATAATTTTCATGCAAATCACATCCAAACTTCCTGCTGTAGGCACTACCATCTTCGCAACGATGAGTGCGTTAGCTGCCGAGCATAAGGCGGTAAACCTGGGTCAGGGTTTCCCCGATTTCCCAATGAGCGAGGAGCTGATCGAATTGGTGGCTAAGGCTATGCGCGATCAGTATAATCAATATGCGCCTATGCCTGGATGGATGCCTTTGCGCGAAGCCATTGCGGAAAAGGTTCATTATTTATATGGCTCACGTGTAAACCCCGATTCTGAAATCACGATCACACCCGGCGGTACTTATGCGATTTATTCAGCATTTACTTCTTTTTTACAATCCGGCGACGAAGTGATCCTATTTGAACCTGCTTATGACAGCTATATTCCTAATATAGAAGTCAACGGGGCAAAAGCGGTTCGTATTCCATTAGTGTATCCCGATTATCACATAGATTGGAATGCAGTGCGTGCAGCAATTACGCCTCGTACACGTGCCATTCTCATCAACTCTCCCCATAATCCAACCGGAGCTGTAATCAGTGCGACAGATATTGAGGAACTTAGAAAAACAGTTGAGGGAACTTCTATACTAATATTGAGTGACGAGGTATATGAGCATTTGATATTTGATGGTATTTCGCATCAGAGTATTCTTCGCTATCCTGATCTATTTGCAAGAAGCTTTGTTTGTTTTTCATTTGGAAAAGTATACAACTGCACTGGATGGAAGCTCGGCTATTGTATTGCACCTGCAACGTTGATGAAAGAATTCAGAAAAATTCATCAGTTTAATGCATTCAGTTGTTTTACGCCTACGCAGGTTGCATTGGCTTCTTTTTTGCAAAACAGAGATGCTTATCTGACACTCTCTGGTTTGATGCAACAGAAGAGGGACTTTTTTATTGACCAAATGAAAGATACCAGATTTACACTATTGCCTAGCTATGGCAGTTATTTTATTTGTGCTAAATACGATCAGATCAGCGAGGAAGGTGATATGGATTTTGCAGTTCGATTAACAAAAGAGGCAGGCGTCACTACTATTCCTGTATCTGCATTTTATGCCGATGGGAAGGATGATAAAGTGCTTCGTTTTTGTTTTTCTAAGAAAAAAGAAACGATTGAGCAGGCCGTAGAAAGACTGGCAAACTATTAATAATTGATAACCTGCTCTTCCATTTCAGCAGGTAATTCTCTCCACTCATATTCCTGATTGCGTAACTGTGGTTCAAATCCTGCTTCGCGAATGGCTTCTTGAATAGTACGTGAAGTAAATCGATGAGGCGCCCCAGCTGCACTTACTACATTTTCTTCGATCATAATCGATCCATAATCATTAGCACCAGCATGTAAGCAAACCCCAGCAGTTTCTTTCCCAACCGTAAGCCAACTGGCTTGTATATTTTTTACATTCGGGAGCATGATTCGACTAATCGAAATCATGCGGATGTATTCTTCTTTTGTAGTTAGGTTGTGTACCCCGCGGATTTCCGCCAACAAAGTATCTACATCTTGGAAGGTCCAAGGAATAAATGCTAAGAAGCCTTTTGCAAAATCAGGTTTACGCGATTGTACTTCACGGATTTTAATCAAATGTTCAAATCGTTCTTCAAGGGTTTCCACATGACCAAACATCATGGTAGCAGAAGTAGTAATATTCAATTTGTGCGCTTCATGCATAACATCTAACCACTCTTGTGCACCACATTTTCCGTTGGATACTAACCGACGTACTCTGTCAACTAATATTTCTGCGCCTGCTCCGGGTAAAGAATCTAGACCAGCCTCCTGTAATGCTTTTAATACTTCGTGATGTGTGCTCTTTTCCAATTTAGTGATGTGTGCAATTTCCGGAGGGCCTAAGGCATGTAAACGTATATCCGGAAATTCAGCCTTGATAGCGCGAAACGTGTCTACATAAAACTGAAGACCTAACTCTGGATGGTGTCCACCTTGCAATAACAGCTGATCTCCCCCGTACCGTATGGTCTCTTTAATTTTTTTCCGATAGGTGTCCATGTTCGTGATGTATGCTTCAGGATGTCCAGGAATGCGATAGAAATTGCAAAACTTACAATTGGCAATACACACGTTAGTGGTGTTTACATTTCGATCGATCTGCCAGGTTACTTTACCATGCGGTACTTGCAGCTTTCGTAGCTCGTCTGCCACATTCATTAAATCAGGTAATGGGGCTTTGGAAAATAAGTGGAGCCCTTCTTCTTTGGTTAAAAATTCAAATTGCAGGGCACGATGGAGCAGTTCGTCTGTATACATATTGCAAAGTTACAGTTCATGGGCAAGAAACCCTTGGTATGAGTTAACTTTGTAGGTTCATGATACAATTTGAACGCTTCGTATTACAAAACGGTTTACGTGTATTGGTTCATACCGATGTTTCAACGCCTATGGCGGTTGTGAATGTGTTGTATGATGTAGGGGCTCGTGATGAAAATCCTCAACAAACTGGCTTTGCACATTTATTTGAGCATTTAATGTTCGGAGGTTCTGTGAACATTCCCGACTATGATGAACCCTTGCAAATGGCAGGCGGAGAAAATAATGCGTACACCACAAATGATTTGACTAATTATTATATCCAGTTACCTGCAGATAATTTGGAAACTGCATTTTGGTTAGAGAGTGACCGTATGCTGTCATTGGCCTTTAATGAGAAAAGTTTAGCTACGCAGCGAAAAGTAGTATGTGAAGAGTTCAAGGAGAACTATTTGAATAAACCCTATGGTGATGTGTGGCATACGATGCGGCAATTAGCTTATCAGGTTCATCCTTACCAATGGATGACAATCGGAAAAGAATTGGCACACATTGAACAAGCTCAACTACAACAAGTGAAAGATTTCTTCTTCAAACATTATACACCTTGTAACGCTATTTTAGTAGTGGCAGGAAATGTGCATGCCGGAAAAGTAATGGCCTTGGCAGAAAAGTGGTTTGGGGATATTCCATCCGGAAAAAAATATAATCGTCAATTACCGCAGGAGCCTCCTCAGTCAAAGGCGCGTCAAAAAGAAATGCATGCTGCTGTGCCGCTTGATCTTCTTTGTAAAACCTGGCATATGGCCGGAAGATTAGGCGAAGACTATCACGCTACCGACCTACTGACTGATATATTGGGCGGGAACAACTCTTCGCGCCTGTATCAACAGTTGGTAAAAGAGCAAAAGCTTTTTGTGCACCTTGACTGCTATCATTTCGGAAGTTCTGATCCTGGTTTATTGACTATTGAAGGAAAATTGGTTGAGGGAATTAGTATGGAAAAAGCAGAACAAGCTTTGCAAATAGAGATTGATAAAATTTGTAAAGAGGGGCCTTTGGAAAAAGAGTTACAGAAAGTAAAAAACAAAACGGAAAGCTTGATTGCGTTTGAAGATATGAGTGTGATGAGTAGAGCCAGTAGCTTGGCTTATTACGAATTACTAGGTGATGCAGCCTGGATGAATGCAGAGTTGCAGCAGTATGCAAACGTGACTACTGCACAAATTAAAAAAGTCAGTAATCAGTTATTCCGAGCTGAAAATTCAAACACCCTTTATTATTACGCTACTAAATGAATCTCCTGAATCGTAAACAAGCGCCTCCACTGGTAGATGCAGTCCATTATCAATTGGAGTTGAAGCCATGTGAACAGCATACATTAGATAATGACGTCCCTGTTTATATGATTGATGCAGGCGCTGAAGAAGTTTTGCAGTTGGAGTGGGTTTTTTGGGCGGGCAACTCTTACGAAGATCAAAATCTGGTGGCGGCTACTACCAACTATTTATTAAAGAATGGAACTGCAACCAAATCTTCTTATCAAATTGATGAGCAGGTAGATTATTTAGGGGCTTATCTTAATCGCAGTTGCTTCAACGAGCAGGCAACACTAACTTTACATTGTCTCTCCAAACATGTAAACCAATTGTTGCCATTGGTTCGCGAATTACTAACAGATGCTGTTTTTCCAGAAGAAGAATTGAGATTGTATAAACAGAATATGAAGCAACGGCTCACAGTGAATCTACGCAAGTGTGATTTTGTCGCTGGCCGCTTGATTGATACTTATTTATTTGGCGAAGTGCATCCATATGGAAAGTTTAGTTCAGCAGAAGCATATGATGCATTAGAGCGAGATCAGCTAGTTGCTTTTTATGATCGTTATTACCGAAACGGGCAATTTGCTTTATTTGTAGCAGGAAAAATTCCTGCTGGCCTAATTGGTACGTTGAATCAGCTATTTGGTGATCTTCCCAATACTTCACAAGTGCTCCCAACGCATCCTGCAAAACAAGCCGTTCAAAAAAAATACCGAATCGAAAATGATGCAACAGGTATGCAGGGTGCTATTCGGATGGCTCGACCCTTTCCAAATCGACATCATGCAGACTTTATTCCTGCCTTGGTACTTAATACGGTGTTCGGTGGATTTTTTGGATCTCGACTCATGAGTAATATTCGAGAAGATAAGGGGTATACTTATGGTATTCATAGCTACATACTGAATTTACAGCAAACTTCTGCCTGGATGATCAGCACAGAAGCGGGCAAGGAGGTGTGCGAGGCAACTATTAATGAGGTCTATAAAGAAATGGAACAGTTGCGTACAACACTCATCGGCGAAGAGGAGTTGTCGTTAGTGCGTAATTATATGATGGGAGGATTATTAGGCGATTTAGATGGTCCTTTTCAATTGATAGGGCGTTGGAAAAACTTGATCCTAAATGAACTTCCGCCTGCTCATTTTTATAAAACAATTGATACGATCAGAAATTGCTCTGCTGAGCAAATAAGAGAGTTAGCCCAGCAATACCTTCAGCCCGACGATTTTTACGAGTTAGTAGTGATTTGACGTGAAGCCTAGTTTTTCGGAACTTTACGATATGACCTTTAATCGAAAAAATTTAACCAACGAGCAACTCTTGTTTTTTTACAGGCAGTTGTTATGGCCTCGAATGATCGAGGAAAAAATGTTGGTTTTACTTCGGCAGGGTAAAATATCTAAATGGTTCAGCGGTATTGGTCAAGAAGCGATTTCGGTAGGTGCTACACTAGCACTCGAAAAAGACGAATGGGTTATGCCCTTGCACCGAAATCTAGGGGTGTTTACATCTAGAGAAATGTCCTTGCATAAATTGTTTTTACAGTGGCAGGGTACACAACAAGGATATAGCAAGGCCAGAGAAAGAAGTTTTCATTTTGGTAGCAGTGCTCATCACATCTGTGGGATGATTTCTCACTTGGGTCCTCAGCTTGCTGTAGCAGATGGCGCTGCCCTCGCTTATCAATTAGCGAAAAAAGAAAAAGTAGCCTTGGCATTTTCGGGAGATGGCGGAACTAGTGAGGGAGATTTTCATGAAGCGCTCAATGTAGCAGCAGTTTGGAATTTGCCAGTCATTTTCATTATCGAAAATAATGGCTATGGGCTGAGCACTCCAGTGAATGAACAATACCGATGTGAGAGTTTGGTAGATAAAGCAAAAGGATATGGGATGGAGGGAGTACAGATTGATGGCAATAATATTCTTACTGTTTACGATACAGTAAAAGGGGTGCGTGATTATTGTATTGAACACCAAAAACCTTATTTGATTGAATGCATGACCTTTCGGATGCGTGGACATGAAGAGGCCAGTGGCACAAAATATGTACCTACTGCATTATTTGCCGAATGGGAACAAAAAGACCCTATAAAAAATTATGAGCGTTATCTGATTGAGCAAGGAGTACTGACAGCTTTTGATGTGGCAGATATTCGCAACGAATTCAAACAAAAAATTGAAGAAGAATTAGCAATCGGTCTTCATCCACAACCGGTGGTGGCAACAGTTGACCAGGAGTTAAGTGATGTTTATGCACCACGGCAGGATACGCTTTCTGTACTAACCGATGATG